>JBATLU010000192.1:0-4786 GCA_049289475.1 Pontixanthobacter sp.
GGATAAGATCACCCTGCGCGATGCCGTAGGCCGCGCCGCTTTGCCCGCACAGGATGAAGCGCACGCCATTGTCGAGCATCTCGCGGATCATCGCGGAGGAGGGGTTTGCGCCGTCCTTGCCCTTGGCCGCCCACGCTTCGTCGCTGAGCAAATCCATCGACGCCTTGCCGTGGATCACCACCGCGATGCGGATATTGTCGGGATCGACGCCCGCCGCGACATGCATATTGATAAACCGCGCCGCGCTTTCGATACCCTTATTCCGCTCGCCCGCATCGGCCGGTTTGGCAACATCAAAGGCAATCGCAAATTCGGTGTCGGCTGGCACAGACCCCATCCCCTCCACCGGCGCATGCGGCCCGAATGTCTCGAACACCGGGCCGGTTTTGAACACCGCCATATCTTGCGCTGCGGCGGGCACAGCAAACAGTAGTGCCGCCAGAATCATCAGTTTTTTCATCATGCTCTCCATCATCCCGCAGCTTTCTTCAGCGCCACGCGGATCAGATCGCTCTCGCGCGCATTCTCACCCAATTCGCCTTGCGCCAGCGCCACGGCGCGCGCCGCAACTGCCGGTTTGAAGCCGAGGTTTTCCAGCGCCGAAACCGCGTCCGCGCTCGCGCCGCCCACTGACGAGATCGACACTCCGCCGCCAACACCGCCCGATGCGGGAAGTGCGCCCGCCTTGTCTTTCAACTCGTTGACGATCCGCCCGGCCAGCTTCGGCCCGACACCATTGGCCCGCGCAACCATCGCGGCATCGCCATTCGCGCAGGCGCTTTGCACTTCGGCGGTCGACAAAGCGGAGAGGATCGCGAGCGCAACCTTGCTGCCCACACCCTGAACCTGCGTCAGCAAGCGGAACCAGTCCCGCTCTGCGCTATCGGCGAAACCAAGCAGGCGCATATCATTCTCGGAAACCTGCAAATCGGTGTAGATCGTGCAAGCCTCACCCACCTCGCCCAAAGCGGCGAGCGTCTTGGTCGAACAATGGACCAGATAGCCCACGCCCTGCACATCGAGCACCGCCCAGTCAGTACCGGTTTCGTCGAGCAGGCCCTTTAGCTTTGCAATCATGGTTTGTTCCTGCCCTAATAGCCCGCATTTAACCAGCCCTTTGCGCAGGGCAACCCCCCGTTCGTCTCGCGCGCGGTCGAGAGACAATATGCGCGGCACAAGCAAAACTGTCTCGACTGCGCTCGACACGAACGGAAGTTTGGGCAAATAGGCATAATTATGAGCTGGAACACTTTTGGCCGCGTGCTGCGGTTTACGACATGGGGCGAAAGCCACGGACCTGCGCTGGGCGCAGTGCTGGACGGGTGCCCGCCGGGCCTCGCCCTGTCCGAGGAGCATATCCAGCCTTTCATGGATGCGCGCAAACCCGGCCAGTCGAAATACACCACCCAGCGCAAGGAACCCGATGCTGTTCGCATTCTGTCGGGCGTGTTTGACGGACGGACCACCGGCACGCCGATCTCGCTGATGATCGAAAATGTCGACCAGCGCAGCAAGGATTATTCCGAAGTGGCCAAGGCTTACCGCCCCGGCCATGCAGATTATGCCTATGACGCGAAATACGGCTTCCGCGATTATCGCGGTGGCGGTCGGTCGAGCGCGCGCGAAACCGCTGCACGCGTTGCAGCAGGCGCGGTTGCGCGGCTGATTATGCCCGAAGTGACCATAACCGCCTATGTCAGCCAGATTGGCCATGACGCCATCGACCCTGCCAACATCGACTTTGCCGAGATCAGGAACAACCCGTTTTCCTGCCCCGATCCGGTCGCGGCAAAGCGTTGGGAAACGCTGGTCGATGATGCGCGAAAGGCGGGTTCCTCTCTCGGCGCGGTGGTCGAATGCGTTGTCACAGGTGTCCCCGCAGGCTGGGGCGCTCCCATCTATGCCAAGCTCGATGCCGACCTTGCGTCGGGCATGATGAGCATCAATGCGGTCAAAGGCGTGGAGATTGGCGACGGTTTCGGCGCGGCGGCACTATCGGGCGAACAGAACGCCGATTCAATGCGGAGCGGCGCGAACGGGCCGGAGTTCGAAGCCAATCACGCAGGAGGAATCGCGGGCGGAATCTCAACCGGACAACCGGTGGTTTGCCGTGTGGCTTTCAAGCCGACCAGTTCGATCCTGACCCCGGTCGATACGATAGACCGTGACGGTCAGAATACCCAGATCATGACCAAGGGTCGCCACGATCCCTGCGTCGGCATCCGCGGCACCCCGGTGGTGGAAGCAATGATGGCGCTGGTGCTGGCCGATCACAAAATGCTGCACCGCGCACAATGTGCCTTAGGCCGGAACAGCGCTTAATTTCCTAATAATCACAATTTGATGGAACGAGAAGCCGACTAATCGGTTTTCTCGATGTGAGCAATCGCAACATAATGTTTTACTGCAGCGCAGCAGACGCTATCTGCCGCTTCAACACAGTTTTCAAACCAACAAACCATCACAAATGGAGATTACCATGGGTATTATCGGCAGCACTATCAAACCGTTCAAAGCCACCGCATTTCAGGCCGGCAAGGACTTCTTCGACGTTACCGAGAAGAACCTCGAAAACCGCTGGTCGATTTTCTTCTTCTATCCCGCAGACTTTACCTTCGTGTGCCCAACCGAGCTGCAGGATCTGAGCGAGCAGTACAACCATCTCCAGTCAATTGGCGTGGATGTCTATGCAGTCTCTACCGACACCCATTTCAGCCACAAGGCATGGCATGACACGTCGGAAAAAATCGGCGGCATCCAATATGCCTTCCTCGGCGATCAGATGCACACGCTGTCGAACAATTTCGGCGTATTGCGCGAAGATAGCGGCCTTGCCGACCGGGCGACATTCGTAGTCGATCCCGACGGAGTGATCCAGATTATGGAAATCACCTGCGAAGGCGTTGGCCGCAATGCCAGCGAACTCGTGCGCAAGATCAAAGCGGCGCAATATGTCCGCGCAAACCCCGGTCAGGTCTGCCCTGCTGCATGGGAAGAAGGCGCCGATACTTTGGCCCCTTCGCTGGATTTGGTTGGCAAAATCTAAACCAATCCCCATACTATAAGAACAGAACCCGAAATATCGGGTCGCTGGAAGGCCCGGAACCACCCACCCCCCGGTTCCGGGCCTTTTCCTCACCCCAAAAATTTGGAGAACCCCATGCTTGGCGCAGCAATGCAGCAGCAGTTGGAAACCTATCTTGCCAATCTGCGCGAACCAATCGAACTGGTCGCGGCGCTGGGTGATGACGAGAATTCGCGCAAAACCCGCGCTCTGCTCGAAGAAATCGCCTCGCTGCATGATATGGTCAGCGCGTCATTCGATGGCACCGCCAAGCATGTTCCCAGCTTCGAAATCCGCCGGGCATCGGACCATAGCGCTTCAGTGCGCTTCGCGGGCCTGCCAATGGGGCACGAGTTTACCTCACTGGTGCTCGCGTTGCTATGGGCCGGCGGCCATCCGCCCAAATTTGACGCCGATGTGATCGAGCAAGTCAAAGCGCTCGATAGCGACTTCGATTTCGAAATGTATTTCTCGCTCAGCTGCCAGAATTGCCCCGATGTGGTGCAGGCATTGGCTCTGATGTCGATTTTCAACCCGCGTATCTCCGCCACTTTGATCGAAGGCGGCGCGTTCAAGAATGAAGTCGAGACGCGGCAAGTTATGGCTGTGCCCGCAGTCTATCTGAACGATACACCCTTCGCCAATGGCCGGATGGATGTGCGCGACATTATCGCCAAGCTCGATACCAATGCCGACGTCAAAGCCGCTGAGAAATTAGCCGAGAAAAAGCCGTTTGAAGTGCTGGTGGTCGGCGGCGGTCCCGCAGGCAATGCGGCGGCGATCTACACCATCCGCAAAGGCTTCAGCACCGCCATCGCGACGGAGCGTTTCGGTGGACAGGTCGCCGATACGATGGGAATCGAGAATTTCATTTCGGTGCCCTATACCGAAGGGCCCAAGCTGGTCGCGCAGATGCAGCAGCACGCGCGGGAATATGACATCGACCTGATCGACCGCGCAGTGGCGGAGGAATTGATCCCCGCCACAGAAAGGGGCGGCCTGCATCAAGTTCGCCTGACCAACGGCGCCACACTGAAGGCGCGTACGGTGATCCTGACAACCGGTGCCCGCTGGCGGCAACTCGGCGTTCCGGGTGAAGATCGATATCGCAACAAGGGTGTCGCCTATTGCCCGCATTGCGACGGGCCATTGTACAAGGGCAAGCGCGTCGCGGTCATCGGTGGCGGCAATTCGGGCGTCGAAGCGGCTATCGATCTGGCCAACATCGTCGGCCACGTCACTCTGGTGGAATTCGACAGCCAATTGCGCGCTGACCAAGTGCTGCAAGACAAATTGCGCAGCTTCGCCAATGTCGAGGTGATCACTTCGGCGCAAACCACCGAGGTCACCGGCGATGGATCAAAGGTTGCCGGACTGTCCTACACCAATCGCGGCACAGGTGATGTGCACCATGTCGCGCTTGACGGTGTGTTTGTGCAGATTGGGCTCGTTCCCAACACAGAATGGCTGAAAGGATCGAGGCTGGAATTGACTCGCTTTGGCGAAATCCTAATCAACGACAAAGCCGCCACCAATCTGCCCGGCATCTTCGCTGCAGGCGATTGCACCACAGTGCCCTACAAGCAGATCATCATCGCGATGGGTGAAGGCTCCAAGGCCGGTCTCAGTGCCTTCGATTATCTGATCCGTACCGAGCCGGCGAAAGAACACGCCTCAGCCTAAATATTGCGCCGCAGCACAAAATACAGCGCACCCTCGCCC
>JBATLU010000193.1:0-3010 GCA_049289475.1 Pontixanthobacter sp.
CTCCCATTCTTTTTGTAAAGGATGGTTGACTAACGACGAATCATATGTCAATTGCCCTTTACACAACGCAAAGGACCATTGACTATGACCCAGATTCAAAAAGCGCTGCTGCTCGCGACTGCCATGATTGGTATCGCCGTGCTTGCCGTGTTCGACATTATTCCCGAAGCCTACGCGCAATATGCGCCCATCGCGCTGCTCGCGCTGTTTCCATCGGCGTGGATGGGCAAAGACAAACCCGCCTGCGGAGCAAAGCGATGAATAGCGAAACGCAAGCTGGGAAATCCGGCAGAGGGCCAATGTTCTTCGCGGGACTGATGTTTACTGCATATGCCGCAATTGTCGCGCTGATCCTGACCCAGGCCATCAATGACACGACTGCCCTGATCTTGATGATTGCCCCGATCGGATTGGTGATACCGATGCTAAAGGCCGCGAACCGGCAAGCCGATGCGGGGGTCGCAAATTGCATCGGCAAAGGTCAAGCGAAGCGAAATTATGTGAAGCGGGTCGCGATCTTCACCGCGCTCTATATGATCGCAATCGGCCTGATGACTTTCGTTCTGAAAGATGGCGAACCCAGTGCGGCGCTAAGAGCCATCCTCGCAACCTTGCCCGGCCTTGCAATAATTGGCATTTTCTGGGCGATTGGCAGGCTGATCGTCGAAGAGCAGGACGAATTCATGAAAATGCTGGTCGTGCGCCAGACATTGGTCGCAACCGGTCTTTCTATGAGCGCGGCATCGGTGTGGGGCTTTCTCGAATCCGCCGATGTCGTCATCCATGCAGACGCCTATTGGTGGGCAATCGTATGGTTCTTCGGCCTCGGTGTTGGCGCAGTTATCAACCGTATCCAGTATGGCACATGGGGTGCGGTATGAAAAACCGCCTCAAAGTGCTTCGTGCAGAGCGAAGCTGGAGCCAGCAGGAACTGTCCGACCGGTTGGGCGTTTCCCGGCAGAGTGTGAATGCCATTGAGACAGGAAAATATGATCCGTCCTTGCCTTTGGCGTTCAAAATAGCGGAAATCTTCGCTATGGCTATCGAAGAAATATTCGAGCGGGACTGAATTAGGGGGAATGGCAATGCGATACGCAATTCTGCTTTTGGCCTGTCTGTTGGGGGGATGTATCGGCAGCGATAATTCGGACCAGCGTGACCAGCCGATCACCTTGCCAGAGCTATATTGAACTCAGCAACGCCACTTGCCTCTCTCCAAATACTGGAGAAAGACTGGCCAATATGACTTCTCTTCAATTTTACACGATGGACGACGGGCGGAAGATCGCATTCCGTTATCTCGCGGGCAGCGGTCCGGCGCTGGTTTTTCTGCCCGGCTATTTGTCCGATATGGATGGCGGCAAAGCCACCGCGGTGATGGAGTGGGCCAGGGCGCAGCACCGCGGCTGCCTGCTGCTTGATTATTCGGGCTGCGGGCGAAGCAATGGCGACTTCGCCGACGGTACTTTGTCACGCTGGGCCGAAGAGGTGCTCGCGCTGATTGAGGTCAAGCAGCTTCGCGAAATAGTGTTGATCGGCTCCTCTATGGGCGGATGGCTGATGCTGCTGGTCGGATTGAGATTGGGCAGCAAGCTGGCTGGTATGTTTGGCATCGCCGCCGCACCGGATTTTTCTGATTGGGGCTATTCAGACGATCAGAAGCAAGCTTTGCGCGCGGGCGAGACAATCTACGAAGACAATCCCTACGGCCCAGAACCAACGCCCACCTATGCGCGGTTCTGGCATGATGCCGAACATTGCAAGCTGTTGGAGACACCTATCGCGATCGATTGCCCGGTCCATCTACTCCACGGACAGGCGGATGGCGATGTGCCTTGGCAGATCAGCCTGAGGTTAGCCGGGCAATTGCGTTCGGACGATATACAGGTAACGCTGGTAAAGAGCGGTGATCACCGCCTGTCGCGCGGCGAGGATATCGCGCTCTTGCTGCGCAGTCTCGCTGCGTTGAACACTGCTGAACGACCGGAGATCTAAGCGTGTTATCTTCCCTTCTTGCCCTGCTGATGCAGGTCGGCCCCAATCCGGGCGCGATGCCGATTACGGCTGTTCCGCCCGAACTCGATGAATTGCGCCGCCGCCAACGAAGCGAACAGAGCGATATTCCATTGCAAAGCGGCAAACTGGAAAGCTGTATCGCACGCGCAGAGCGGGACAGCACTGCCGCCCGCACCGAAGCCGAAGCGTGGCTGGCTGGCGCGGTCGGAATCACCAAGTCGCAGGCGCTGCAATGCCGCGGCTATGCCGAAGCCAATCTGTACCGTTGGGCCGATGCGGCAAGCAGCTTTCTTGCTGCCCGCGACGAAGACGCATCAAAGTCAGACCCAAAATATCGCGCGCGGCTTTCCGCCATGGCCGCCAATGCGCTCATCTCTGCCGGTAACATGCGGCGCGCACTTGAATTGCTCGACATGGCTGACAGCGATGCGCAGGCTGCCGGTTTTGACGCGCTGCGCGGTGAAATTGCAATCGACCGGGCGCGCGTTCACGTTGCCTTGGGTGAAAGCGAGCAGGCAGATGCCGCATTGGCATCTGCGCGCAATGTGCTGCCCAATAGCGCGCAGGCGTGGTTGCTCTCTGCCACTTTGGCGCGCAGGATGGACGATCTGCCAAGGGCGCAAAGCTTTATCGAACGCGCCAGTTCGCTCGATCTGGTCAATCCGGAAATCGGGCTGGAAGCCGGGGTGATTGCAGTCCTCGCGGGCAAGGATGATGCTGCGCGCAAAAGCTGGCAATCGATCATAAACCTTGCGCCCGATAGCCCGCAGGCACAAACTGCACGCGAATACCTCAGGCAATTGGAACCATCTTGACCCCGCTTTCCGTCCTCGATCTCGTACCCGTTCGCGAAGGCGGCACGCTGACCGAAGCCTATGCCGCTTCAGCCGATCTTGCCCGCACCGCCGAACAACATGGCTATACCCGTTTCTGGGTCGCGGAACATCACGCGATGGAAGGCATCGGCGGCGCAGCGGCTTCGGTTGTGCTTGCC
>JBATLU010000194.1:0-2896 GCA_049289475.1 Pontixanthobacter sp.
GCCCTTCTTTGGTCGAAACGGGCCTTTGCGCCGCGGCGGATCGCCCTTGCCCTCTGCTGCGCGCCGCAAAGCGCCCGCCAGTTCGGCCCGCAAGGCGGCAAAATCACGCTCCACCCCGCTCTCGCGGCCGATCAAAATATGATCATGGTCAGGCAAGCCTTCTGGCGGCAAAGCATCCCGCAGCAATTCTCGGAACCGACGTTTCATTCGGTTGCGGACCACCGCATTGCCGATTCGCTTGGTTACGGTAATTCCGAAGCGTTTACCGAGGCCGCCATTGGGCCGGGCCAGCAAAACGAAACCGGGCCGCGCAACGCGCAGCCCGTGATTGGCAGCAAGAAAATCTTTACGCTGCCGGACAATCGCCAAAATTAGCGATTTATCGGAAGTTTCGATCAGGCCGAAAGCTTCTTGCGGCCGCGCGCGCGGCGGGCGCGGAGAACCTTACGGCCACCGACGGTTGCCTTGCGGGCGAAGAAACCGTGACGACGGGCGCGCACGAGATTGCTGGGCTGGAAAGTACGCTTCATGATAACACCACTGTTCAAAAATCAGGAGATACAAATAAAAAGGCCGCCTGCGAGAGGCGACCGCCTGTATGGAACGCGCGACTAGGGCAGGAGTGCGTCCAAGTCAAGATATGCGATCATCGGTGCGACGTCTATTTTTGCAGAGGCCAACGCGGCGGCAATTGGCAATTCAGCGGGTGCGGCTTGTATTGCTGCGTCTGCGGACAAACCCAGCCAGCCGCGCATGTCCTGTGCCGTGAGCCATTTGGCATCACCGAAGCCAACCGAATTGGTCATCGCGTAAAAAGCCCGCGCTTCTGCGGGTTTCATGCCCATTTCGCGGTAATAATCGAGATACATCCGGTTGGGACCGGCATCCATGGCGAAGTCGCGCGGCTGGCGGCCATGCGCGTCAATCCACGAATGGACGGCAAACTCCGCGCCATCATCGATTCGCCATTCCGCACCGGCGAGAAACAATTCGACCGCACCCGAGCGCACCGACCCGCCGCGCGGGACGTGGGTGGTGATGCCCGCTGCGCGAATCATCCGGCCGACCTGCATATTGGCGCGGTCATCGTCGGTTCCGGGTGCTTCAACCAGCGCGAGGGTCTTGATCCCCGGGTAGGCGCGCAGCATCTCGGCAAAATCGGCTGGCGAATTTCGGCCCGTAACCCCGACCATTTCCGCGTGATCCTGGTCAATCACGCGGAACGGGCCAAACATTGCAACCGGTTTGCCTGCAAGCGCGGCCGGCGCTGCATCCAATCCGCTTGCCAGCCGGTGCGCGCCGTCCTCTACCCGCACCCATTGCTGACGCGCATTGTCCCATTCCTCAACATAGGTCTCGACCGACAGCACCTGCGCGCTAAGCGGCGCGGCAAAGAAGGTCGCAAGAGCAATAATGAGAGCAAGGGCAATACGCATGCCGTCTCTTTGCAGGACAGGCTGTTGCGCAATTGACAAGCGATAAGGTTGCGAAATCCTTTACAAACCCGCTGGTCTACCGGCGCAAGACACCTCCGGACAGCAGGCTGAACCTATCAAGCAGCACAGCCGGAGCGCTGGAACTTGCTTTTTTCCCTCTGGCTCCTCTCGACATCACGCCTCTTTGCCGCCAAACCGGAACGCGGTGAGGACCAGTCAATTTGTGGGGTAATGCGCGTGGTCGCATTGGTCAGGACGGTCGCTTATCTGGGTCTTGATGCCCGCGCGATCGAGGTACAATGCCAGATCGCGCCGGGTCTGCCGCGCTTCAATATCGTCGGTCTGGCGGACAAGGCAGTCGGCGAAAGCCGCGAACGGGTCCAATCTGCGCTCGCCGCAATGGGCCTGTCGTTGCCGCCCAAACGGATTACCATCAACCTCTCCCCCGCCGATTTGCCCAAAGAAGGGTCGCATTATGATCTGCCGATTGCGCTGGCGCTGCTGGCGGCAATGGGGGTGACCGATGCCGAACAATTGACCGACTGGATTGCGGTGGGCGAACTGGCGCTTGACGGGCGCGTGGCGGCATCGCCCGGTGTGCTGTTGGCCGCTTTGCATGCGAGCGAGCAAGGGGTTGGCTTGATCTGCCCCGCATCGCAAGGGGCCGAAGCGCGCTGGGCCAGCGGTATCCCTGTGTGCGCAGCGCCTGATCTGATCAGCCTGCTCAACCATCTGAAGGGTACAGTGCAATTGCCTGAACCCAAACCGGGCGAGGTCGAGCCAGCGCCACCGGGGCCGGATTTGAAACAGGTAAAAGGTCAGGAAACCGCCAAGCGAGCGCTCGAAATTGCCGCTGCGGGAGGGCATAATCTGCTGATGAGCGGCCCGCCAGGCGCGGGCAAAAGCCTGCTCGCGTCGTGCCTTCCGGGAATTTTGCCCGAGCTTACCCCGGCGGAGGCGCTGGAGGTTTCGATGGTTCAATCGGTAGCCGGAACGCTCGAAGGCGGACGCATCAGCCGCGCACGCCCGTTCCGCGCACCGCATCATTCAGCAAGCATGGCGGCGCTCACCGGCGGCGGACTCAAGGTCAAGCCGGGCGAAGTCAGTTTGGCGCATCTTGGGGTGTTATTTCTCGATGAATTGCCGGAATTCCAGCGACCCGTGCTCGATTCCTTGCGCCAGCCGCTTGAAACCGGAAAAGTCGATGTCGCACGCGCCAATGCGCATGTCAGCTTCCCCGCGCGGGTCCAACTGATCGCAGCGATGAATCCGTGTCGCTGCGGCCATCTGGGCGATCCTGCGCTCGCTTGCAGCCGCGCTCCGCGCTGCGCCGCCGATTACCAAAGCAAGGTCAGCGGCCCGATGCTCGACCGGATTGATCTGCATGTCGATGTCGATCCGGTCAGCGCAATGGATCTGGCCTTGCCGCCGCCAGCCGAGGGTAGCGAGCAGGTGGCAGC
>JBATLU010000195.1:0-19146 GCA_049289475.1 Pontixanthobacter sp.
GCCGGCCGGCCAAGGAACTCGCCTATTCACCGCCGATGTTTGACAGGCTTTCTTCGGGCGACAGCAGATAGCGCCAGATTGCCGCACCAATCGCCGCGCCAGCCAGCGGAGCGACCCAGAACAACCATAGCTGCCCGACCGCTCCTGTTTCAGCGAAGAAGGCAACACCAGTCGAACGCGCTGGATTGACCGATGTGTTGGTTACCGGGATCGAGATCAAATGGATCAACGTCAAACACAGGCCGATTGCAATCGGCGCAAATCCGCCCGGCACTGCTTTGGAAGTTGAGCCAAGGATCACGATCAGGAAACCGGCGGTCAAAATCACTTCGATCAGCAATGCCGCCATCATCGAATATTTACCGGGCGAAAGCTCGCCATATCCGTTGGAAGCAAAGCCGCCTTGGGTCCATCCGTCCTGTCCCGAGGCAATCGCATAGAGCGCCCATCCGGCAAGCGCGGCACCAATCAGCTGCGCGATCCAGTAGGGGATCAATTCCTTCCAATCGAAGCGGTTGGCGACAGCCAGACCGAGCGAAACCGCGGGATTGAAATGCCCGCCGGAAATTCCGCCTACGGCATAGGCCATCGTCAGGACCGTAAGACCAAATGCCAGTGAAACTCCGGCAAAACCAATCCCCAACTCGGGGAAACCTGCGGCAAGCACGGCTGAGCCGCACCCACCGAATACCAACCAGAAAGTGCCGAATGCCTCGGCTGCCAATTTGCGTGTCATTATGTGACTCCCCTCTCTCCATTGTCGGGCGGTAAGGAACGGATTTCCGCCCACTAGCCACCCTTTATTGGCCGAGCTATTATGGCTCGACAATCTCGAATGACGGCGTCTGCTGGTCCAGCGATCCGAAGAATAGCTGCAAGGCTCCGGGATTGCCTTCGAGCGTCACTGCGCCGGTCCCGACCAGATCGGGCAAAGAAACTTCCTTTGCCAGCAGTCTGTTCAAATCGGTCCGCTTGATCGAAATCTCGACTGCCGGCGCTGCGCTTGCCCCCAACCGCGGGAACATCACGCTGCGCCGCAAATCGACCGAAATCTGCTCGCCCGTATCGGGAAAGGTGAAATCAAGCACGGCCTCGTCGCCCTGCATTTTTGACGGATTAAACCGCACCGCCAAGGCATCAAACAAATCTAACGTCGGAATTGCCGCAAGAACGGTTGCCGAAGACGAATTGACCGTGCTTGCTTTGGGTGGATTGCGCAAATCCTGCGCTCCGGCGAGATAGATATTGCGCCACGTTCCGCCTTCAGACTGGAAGCCGAGCTGCTCGTAAGTCGATGCCAGCCATTGCTTGGCGGCCAGATTGTCCGGCTCGGCAAAGACCAGCTTCTGAAGCAATGTCGCGGCCCAGCGATACTCGCCCTTTTCAAAGGCTTCCTGCCCTTGTGCCAGTGCCGCATCGCCGCCGCCGATCGCCGACACCCATTTGGCGGCTTCTTCCACCTTGGGCAGCGCATTGTAATCGGCCGGCACCGCATTCCACCAACCGAAATAGCGTTGATAGACAGCTTTCGCATTATGTTCGTAAGTGCCATAATATCCGCGCACGCCAAAATCGCTTGATGCGAAATCGGGTTCACCGATCTCCTCGGCTATCTCGTCCATAGTCAGGCCTTGATTGGCCATCCGCAGGGTTTGATCGTGGATAAAACGGTAATTGTCGCGCTGGTTGCGCAATTTGCGCTTCACATCCTGCGTTCCCCAGCTTGGCCAATGGTGAGAGGCAAGCATCAGATCACTCTTGTCGCCAAAGCGGACCAGAAATTCGTCAATCTTCCTGCTCCATTCGAGCGTATCGCGGACAATCGCCCCGCGCGGGGTCAACACATTGTGCTGCGTTCTGGTGGTAACCTCAGCACCGTGAAACGCGCGGAATTGCGGGAGGTAGAACACGAATTCGGCGGGTGCCTCGGTCGCGCCAGCATCGACAAATTCGAAAGCAATACCGTCGATATCGAGGTTGGCACCCTCAACCGACAGTTCGCGCGTCGGCGGCAGCAATCCGATTGTGCCGACCGACAATTTGGGCCCCAGACCAACGCCGATACCGCCGTCTGCTCCCGAGGATAAGTCAGACCCGAATTGATATTGCGCTCTCCGGCTCATCGCATTGCCCGCAAGCACGCTCTCACCAACGGTTTCATTCATAAATCCGTTGGGCGCATAAATTGCGACCTTGCCGCTCTGGAGCTCTTCGCGCGATGTTACCCCAAGCACGCCGCCGAAGTGGTCGCCATGACTATGGGTGAAAATCACCGCCACGACAGGGCGATTGCCCAACGTTTTGTTCGCCAGTTCCAGCCCGGCCTTGGCCGGTGCGGGGGATAAGAGCGGATCGACCACGATCCAGCCGGTTTTGCCCTTGATCAGCGTCATCACTGACAGATCATATCCGCGAATCTGGTAGATTCCTGGCACGACTTCGAACAATCCGTGGATCGCGGCCAGCTGGCTTTGCCGCCACAGCGAAGGATTGGCAGTACCGGGGGCATCACCCTTCAGAAAGTCGAATTCGCTCACCTTCCACGCGACCGAACCATCCGGATTGAGAATATCCTTGTCGAGCTGCGCCAACAGCCCGCGCCGTGCGTCGGTAAAATCCTGCTGATCGCCCAACGGCAGACGCTCTGCCACGGCCTTGTTGTGCTCGGCGGTTTGCGAGGTTGCAACACCTGGCTGCGGAGGCGCATTCCCCAGAAGCAATGCCGTAAGGGGCAGCGCCCAAACCAGTTTGGCCAACCGCATCAATATCTCTCCCGTTATTCTGTTTTGCCGCATTTGAACCTCCAATGTGCCATGCCGCAAGAGGTTTTTGCGATTATCGGGGGAAATCAGATATATATGCCAGGGGGCCTGTAAGCCGGGTTCTGTCTCGCAGACGGTATCCTATGCGGGACCGTATCTGCGAGGGCAGCCATTCCTCTAGGCTACGGATTGCTCCGCAGCTCAAGCAGCCAACCCGGGCGATCGATACGAAACGCATCTGCCGCTAGCCGAAGCCTTTGGCGCGCCGCCCCTATTTGGCCTTGCTCCGGGTGGGGTTTACCATGCCGCTGCTGTTACCAGCCGCGCGGTGCGCTCTTACCGCACCCTTTCACCCTTACTTCGCCGAAACGAAGCGGTCTGCTCTCTGTGGCACTTTCCCTACAGTTACCTGCGGCGGGCGTTACCCGCCACCCTTGTTTCGTGGAGCCCGGACTTTCCTCGGTACTATTGCTAGCAACGCGGCTGCCCGGCCCCCTGGCACATCGCTATCTAGCGGCCCCGCGGTCCCTGTCGAGCAAAAGCTGGAACAGGATCGCGCGGATCTCACCGTCAATCTCTCCATCAATTTTGTGTGGTCGCCAGCGGCGCTGGAACGCGGTCACAGCAGCATGGCCGTTGGTGATGTCATATCCGTAACGTTCGAGCGCGAGATAAAACGCCCCGTCATTGTCGAACACGTCGCCCAATTCGATCTTCGGCGTGGGCAGGCACAGGCCATATTCGGCCAACCGTTCCCACGGAAACAGCTCCCCCGGATCGGTCTTGCGCTCTGGCGCGACATCCGAATGGGCGACGACATTGGCACGCGGAATGTCGTTGGATTTCAAAATGCGGTGCAGCAGAGGCACCAGCGCATCGATCTGCCGGTCATCGAAGGGCCGATAGCCCAGCGCATGGCCAGGATGATCGAGTTCGATCCCAATGCTGGCGGAATTGACGTCGCGGTTTCCCCGCCAATAGGAAACCCCCGCATGCCACGCCCGCATTTCCTCAGGCACGAGCAGGGTCACTTCGCCTTCTTCACTAATCAGATAATGCGCGCTAACCCCCGCTTCGGGATCGCACAGCCGGTCCAGCGCGGTTTCGACCGGTTTCATTTCGGTATAATGGAGCACAACCATCGAGATCGGCAATTTCCGATCATTGCAATTCGGCGAGAGCCGTCGGTGATGGATCAGCTCGTCGCGCATCAGCCGATCAGACCCTCCGGCCCTGGCAGCACCGCACCCAGCACCAGAGCATCATCGGTCAGTTGATATTGCAGGCCGCCACCCGCACGCTGTGCGAGCAAGGCAATCATATGCGCTGGCGCTGTCCGGCTGGAAAGTTCGGCTGCAGGCAAATTGCCTTCCAATGCTGCACCGATAGTTTCGTCGAAGGCGATTTTAGGACCCGATGCCCGCACCACTATCTCGCTGTTCCCGCCGCGCATTTCCGCCCCGATATCGAGCGTCCCGCCGCGCACCAATGCGTCAAGCGCGATATGCGCGAAATTGAGCAGCACCTTGACCGCGTCCTTGGGCATTTTGGCCGCGTCCATCGACCAGCTTGCCTCGACCCGCTTGTTGCTTGCCACCAGCGCATCGATCACTGCCTTGGGCTCTGCCACTTCAACCATTTCGCCGAAACCACCCGCGGCGCCATAGGCAAGGCGGAAGAATTTCAACTTATTAGTGCTCGCCAACGCACTTTGTTCGAGCAATTCCATGCATTGCTGGCGCATCGCCGGGTCTTTTTCATCGGCGAGCAATTCCAGCCCGTTGCTCATCGCCCCGACTGGGCTGAGCAAATCATGGCACAGACGCGAACACAGTAAGGCGGCAAGGTCGACAGAGGAAGTATCGGTCATTTTTGAGGAACATTTCCTGTAGAAGAGTTACAACTATTGCGCTGCCTTAGGGCAAAATTTCTGCGCTGCCACCTGTGGTTAACAAGTCGGCCGAAAAGCTGCGGTGAAACGGATTAGACACAGGACGGTTTTTACGCCGTAACTGTCATTTGGGATAGCGGTTCAAATCCGCATGATGTGTCGCGCCAGAATTTAATTTCTCCATCTCCGACAATCGCCCAGATTTTTCCGTCACCGGCAGCCGTCGCGCTATCGGTGGCCGACGGCGCAGGCGGCCCGTTTGGGTGGGAGTGGTAAAAGCCCATAATCCTTGGGCCGCCGTCGCGCTCCGCTTTGTATGCGATGATCAAGGCTGCAGGGTCGATTTCGAAATGGGTCTGCGGTGCGGGATGAACATTGGTCACGGCCGTGGCTGACGCAATTTCTTCGCCCTGACCAAACAGGATACCGCAGCATTCATCGGGGTGCGCCCGCTTCGCGTGAGCGAGGAGTTGGTCCAATATTGCCTGGGTCAGTTCCATAATCATCCCGCGAAAGCGCGAATCCAGCCTTTCTGCAACCCCATGCGAAAGAAAACGGAATTTCTGTCATCTGAGAATTGCGATGTTCTTCAAACGCGCCCTTCGACAAGCTCAGACTAGACGGGTATGGGGCGCTCAGCGCTGGTCTCAGGGCGAATGGAGATTATGTGACCGATACCGACAACTTCAATGATGCCGCCAACACCAGTGCCATCACAGGAACGATCGAAACCGCTGGCCGGATCGACAAATCGCTGGCCGAGGCATCAGGCCTTTCGCGCGAACGTATCAAGGCACTAATGGCCGAAGGGGCTGTGCTGGTGGGCAAAACAATTGCCAAGAATCCCTCGGCCAAAATGCAGCCGGGCGCGCATTTCACCATTCAGGTGCCGCCAGCCACCGAAGCGGAAGCGCAACCGGAAGATATTCCGCTCGATATCGCTTTTGAAGATGAGCATCTGATCGTGATCAACAAGCCTGCCGGCATGGTGGTCCACCCTGCGGCGGGAAACCAGAGCGGCACATTGGTCAACGCGCTGCTGTACCACTGCGCAGGCCAGCTTTCTGGCATCGGAGGCGTTGCACGTCCGGGAATAGTTCATCGGATTGATAAGGATACTTCTGGTTTGCTGGTTGTAGCAAAATCTACTGCTGCGCATGAAGGTCTTGCCAAACAGTTCGCGGACCACACGATCACGCGGCGCTATCTGGCGGTCTGTAACGGCTTTCCGGCTCCCGAGAGCGGGACCATCGAAGGGGTGATCGGCAGGTCATCGGGCAACCGCAAGAAAATGGCGGTTCTGGACGATGATTCGTCGCGCGGGAAGCACGCGATTACCCATTACAAAATACTCAAAAAAATGAATAATTCCAGCCTTGTAGAATGCAGGCTCGAAACTGGTAGAACACACCAGGTGCGCGTTCATTTTGCATCAATCGGACATGCCCTATTAGGGGATCCAGCATATGGACGAACAACCGCAAGTTTGAGACCGATTCTGCAACGTTTACGATTCGTACGGCAGGCGCTCCACGCCGCGACACTGGGCTTCAACCACCCTGTTACCGGCACATATTTGGAGCTTCACGCCGAATTGCCCGACGATATGCAGGAACTAATCGACGAAACCACTCGTTGAAATCGATGAAATGACTGAAGTGAGTACTGCAAAGCGGCACATTTGCCTCTATATGTAACCAAGCGACCCAAAATCGCGAATGCCCATCAGGGGTTCGTGAAAGCGAGGTTGGCACAAGAAAGGTTAGGGAAAAAGTGAGCAACGTAACAACCAAAGTTCCGGCCCTTGGCGGTGAGCAAAGCCTCAACCGCTATCTGTCTGAAATCAAGAAATTCCCGGTATTGACCGCTGAGCAGGAATATATGCTCGCGAAACGCTATGCCGAACATGAAGACCCCGATGCAGCAGCGCAGCTGGTTACCAGCCACCTCCGCCTCGTAGCAAAAATTGCGATGGGTTACCGCGGTTATGGTCTGCCCGTTTCCGATTTGATATCGGAGGGCAATGTCGGCCTGATGCAGGGCGTCAAGAAATTCGAACCAGAACGCGGCTTCCGCCTTGCCACCTATGCCATGTGGTGGATCAAGGCGAGTATGCAGGAATTCATCCTGCGCAGTTGGAGCCTTGTTAAAATGGGCACCACCGCTGCCCAGAAAAAGCTTTTCTTCAACCTTCGCCGGATGAAGAAAGAGCTGGAAGCGTACGAAGACAGCGATTTGCATCCCGATGACGTAACGAAGATCGCGACCGATCTGGGCGTGTCGGAGCAGGAAGTCGTCAACATGAACCGCCGGATGATGATGGGCGGCGATGGTTCGCTCAACGTCCAGATGCGCGGCGATGAAGACGGCGGCGGCCAGTGGCAGGATTGGCTGGTCGATGACCGCCCGCTGCAGGACGAAACTGTGGCCGAAGCTGAAGAAGCCGAAGTCCGGCATGAAATGCTGGCCGAAGCGATGGACAGCCTGAACGAGCGCGAGAAGCATATTCTGACGGAGCGCCGCCTGACCGAAAACCCGCAAACGCTCGAAGAGCTGTCGCAGGTCTATAATGTCAGCCGCGAACGCATCCGCCAGATCGAAGTGCGTGCGTTTGAAAAGCTGCAAAAAGCGATGAAAGCAATCGCCGGCGAAAAGCTGATGCCGACCGCCGCCTGATTTTCACGCGCATCTAACATTCAGCGCCCGGGATCGTGCAAATTCGCGCTTTCCCGGGCGTTTTGTATCTGCCACACTCGCGCTGCAATACTGGAGGAAATGATGCGTTTCGTAAACATTTTGGCCGCTGCGCTTTTAGCGCTTGCCGCGTTGGTGCCGCAGCAGGCATTTGCCCAAAAGGAAGTGGCAAATCCCAATGGTATTTGGGAACATCGCGGATCCGGCGCAGAGTTTCCAAGGTTTCTTGGTGCAGCGGAACGAGGCTCGGTTACGGAATTCAATGCCGAAGGCACAGACGCCAGCGCTGGCTACTCGTTGCAAAACTCTGACGGTACACTGATCCTGACGATTTATATCTATCCGGTGATGGATGGCTACACTTGCCGCGAAACATTCGACGACGCCAAACTGGCGATCGACAAGTACGAGGGTGCAGAAGTAGTAAAGCAAGAGATCCAGCCGAGTCCGACAGGCAAAGCCGAAACAGCAGCATACTTCGCTCGCTATTTTATTCCCGCAGGCTCGGTGAAACCTGACTATCCCGATCTCGTGTCGGATCTGTACCTCTATTGCCCGCAGAATTCGGCCTGGCTGGTCAAATACCGCGCAAGTTGGACTGGCAGCAATGAGACCTTCCCTGATGTGCCAAAATTGCTGCGTCAGGTAAGCTGGGGTGCAAAGCTGAATTAGATGATCGCCAAGCCTGTTAAGAACCCGTCATGATCCTGCGTATTACCAAACTCCTCGCCAAAATGCTTGTGTGGTTTCTCGGCCTGAGTCTGGCCTTCGCTCTGCTGTTCAAATTCGTTCCGATCCCGCTGACGGCGACCATGGTAATGAACGGCGACGGTATCACCAAGGATTGGGAATCACTCGGTAATATCGACCGCAACCTCGTCAGCGCGGTGATTGCGGCGGAGGATGGAAAATTCTGCAGCCATGACGGTTTCGATGTCGAGGCTATCGAGAAAGCAATCGAGCGTAATGCGCGCGGCGGCCGGATCCGCGGCGGTTCCACCATCAGCCAGCAAACCGCCAAGAACGTATTTCTATGGCAAGGAGGCGGCTATGTCCGCAAGGGCTTCGAGGCGTGGTTCACCTTTCTGATCGAGAAAATATGGGGCAAGCGGCGGATTATGGAGGTTTACCTAAACGTCGCGGAAACCGGTATCGGTACCTACGGCGCGGAAGCCGGCGCGCAGCGATACTTCGGCCACTCTGCCGCGCGGCTTACCAAGATCGAGGCCGCGCGGATCGCCGCAGCCCTCCCCTTGCCCCAGAAGCGTTCAGTCACCAACCCAACCGGCTTCACTCGCCGATATGGCAATACGATTGCCGCCCGAATGGGCGCGGTAAGGCGTGACGGATTGGATTCCTGCGTTTACAACTGATTTATGGGCGCGGGGCACTCACATTCGCACAGCGATGGCCACGGGCATACGCATGGCAGCCACGGGCATAGTCACGCCCCCGCCGATTTTGGCCGCGCTTTCGCAGTTGGCGTGGTCCTCAACACCGCTTTTGTTATTGTAGAAGCAGGCTACGGCTTCCTTTCAGGCTCGATGGCGCTGGTGGCCGATGCGGGGCACAATCTGTCCGATGTGCTCGCCTTGCTGCTGGCTTGGGGTGCCAGCATCGCCGCCAGACGCGCGCCGACCGAACGGTTTACCTATGGTTTCAAGAGCTCCACGATCCTCGCTGCGCTTACCAATGCGGGGCTGCTGCTCGTCACCATTTGCGCGATACTCGCTGAAACTTTGCACCGGTTGACCGTACCAGCCGAGGTTGAAGGCATCACCATCGTGATCGTTGCGGGCATTGGTATCGTGATCAACGCCGCCACTGCGCTGATGTTTATGCGCGGGCGCAAGACCGACCTCAATATCCGCGGTGCCTATATGCATATGGCCGCCGATGCGCTGGTGTCGGTCGGCGTGGTAGTCGCAGGCATCGCGATTATCCTAACCGGCGCGAAATGGATCGATCCGCTTACCAGCCTCGCAATTGTCGTGCTGATTGCATGGGGCACATGGGGCTTGCTTAGGGATAGCGTCAAAATGGGCTTACTCGGCGTGCCGGAAGGCATTTCAGAGGCGGCGGTTCGCAGCTATCTCTCCAGCCTTCCCGGCGTCGCCGCAGTGCATGATCTGCACATCTGGCCGATGAGCACCACCGAAACCGCGCTCACCGCGCATCTGGTGATGCCTGCCGGGCACCCGGGTGACAGCTTCCTGCATGGAATTGAAGAAGAACTGGAATATCACCACCGGATCGGGCACTCGACAATCCAGATCGAACAGTCGCATGGTTGCGCGCAGCATGGTTCAGGATGCGGCGCATGACCGATCCTGCGCTGGCCCGTGACGCGCTTAAGGCCGCCATTGCGCGGCTGGCGGACGGCGACAAGAGCGCGCTCGAATTCATCTACCGCGCCACATCGGCGAAACTATTCGGCATTTGCCTTCGTATCTTGGGCAGCAAAGATGATGCCGAGGATGCCTTGCAAGATGTTTATATCAATTTGTGGCGCAGTGCGGGCCGCTATGACCCTGACCGGGCAAGCCCGATCAGTTGGCTGGCGACCTTCGCTCGTAACCGCGCGATTGACCGACTGCGTAGCGGCAAGGTTCAACGCGGCGCAGTGCCAGTGAACGAAGCTGCAGAGCTTGAAGACAGCGCGCCGCTGGCCGATGCTGTGCTGGAAGATACCGAGCGTGACGCGCGCATCCATCACTGCCTCGGCACATTAGACGACAAAACGCAGGATTCGATCCGGACCGCGTTTTTTCATGGTACAACCTATGCCGAACTGGCCGAAGCAAAGGGCGTGCCGCTGGGAACAATGAAAAGTTGGGTCCGCAGAGGGTTGGCGAAACTTAAGAGGTGTCTTGAAACATGAGCGCTGACGAGTTGACAGAGCGGGAACGCCTTGCTGCCGAACACGCGCTTCGCCTGTTGGAAGGCGATGAGCTGCTGCAGGCACGTGGGTTGATGGCCAACGATCCAGCCTTCGCGCGCGCGGTGGCGGAATGGGAACAACGCCTGTCGCCGCTTCACGATACACTTGCCGATGTTGCGCCCGATCCAGAGCTCTGGTCACGGATCGAGACCATGTTGGCAGGAGAACAGCCTGCGGCTGAGATTGTCACATTGCAGCGCCGCGTCCGCCAGTGGCAATTTGCCAGCTTGGCCTCCGCGGCGGCGGCGATCGCGCTTGCCTTCTTCGCCGTCCCTGGGCTTCAGTCACCGGCCGACAAACCGGAAAATGACGCGCCATTGATGGCCAATATCCCCATTGCAGATACGCCGCTACGGATTGCGGTCACCTATCTTCCTGACAAGTCCGAAATGCTCGTATCAGCCAGCGGCCTGAGTGCAGACGGGGTGCATGACCACGAATTGTGGCTCGTCGTCCCTGGCGGCGCGGCGCAATCGCTCGGCGTGGTTGTCCCGGGTAAAGAGCGCCGGGTTGCCCTCGACAAAGCATTGGCAGCACGCATTCATGCCGGCTCCCAAATGCTCTTGACGCGCGAGCCTCTGGGCGGCGCCCCCAAGGACGCATCGGCTGGCCCCGTCGTCGCTGAGGGTGAATTTCTCAAAAGCTAAAAATAAATTGCATCCGCTGACCGGCGGGCTGCGTATCTTCTACAGCAAGCAGGACGGGGCTTGACTGAAACAGGAGATTTCAATGTTCAAGATTATCACTCAGGCCTTTGCCGCAACTGCCAGCGCCGCTCTTTTGAGCGGATGCATGTCAACCATGGACGATGGTATGGATAGCGCAGCATCTGCAAGTGCGGAAACGACCGCAATGGTGGGCGGCGCAGCGATGTATCCCTCGCGAAACATAATTGAAAATGCGGTTAATTCGAAAGACCACACAACGCTCGTTGCCGCTGTTAAAGCTGCAGGTCTGGTTGATACACTATCCGGACCAGGGCCGTTCACAGTTTTCGCCCCGACAAATGCGGCATTCGCAAAATTGCCCGCGGGCACCGTCGACACACTGCTGAAGCCGGAAAACAAAGGCATGCTGACCAGCGTTCTAACCTATCACGTAGTCCCGGGCCGGGTGTCTGCAACTGAGTTGGTCGGCATGATCAACAAGGGTGGCGGCATGGCCAAGCTGAAAACAGTTAATGGCGGCACGCTCACAGCCAAGCTGATGGGCGGCAGTGTGGTTCTGGTCGATGCCAAGGGCGGCATGGCGACGGTCACGCAGGCTGATGTATTCCAGTCCAATGGCGTTATCCATGTAACCAATTCGGTTTCACTGCCAGGCTGAAGCCTGACAGGCTGAAATTGCAGCGCGCAGCTACTTCACTCCCCTCCGATGGGCAGCGCGCAGCTAACCCCGCTTGGCCACTTCCTCCGGCCGAGCGGGGTTCTTAGCCTTCAAGTATGAAATTTACCGCTGCCTTAGCATGCAGTTCGGTGGTGTCGAAGACAGGCAGGCAACTGTCGCAGGGTTCGATCAGCAGCATAATTTCGGTGCAAGCCAAGGCGACCGCTTGCGCGCCACGCGATTGCAGATCGGCGATGATATCGCAATAATAGGCGCGCGATTCTTCGCGGATTTGCCCGGCACATAATTCTTCGAAAATGACGCGGTTGATCTCATCCCGTCTGCCGGGCTCGGGCAAAACAACTTTCAATCCCTTGGCCGCCAGTCTGTCGGCATAGAACGGTTCGTTCATGGTGAATCGTGTGCCGAGCAAGCCAACTGTCTCATGCCCAGCTGCCAGCACCGCATCACCCAATGGATCGGCAATATGGATCAGCCTTGCGGGCGATGCATCATCCACAGCTTCAGCCAGCTTGTGCATGGTGTTGGTGCAAATCAGCACTGCCTCGGCCCCCGCAGCGTGCAATCCGCGCGCGGCACCGGCCAGTTTCTCACCGAGCGCATCCCACTCACCGGCGGTCTGCATCGCAGCAATTTCGGCGAAATCGAAACTGTGCATCACCAATGGCGCCGAGGTAATTCCCCCGCGCGCATCGCGTACACCTTGATTGATCAGACGATAATAATGGACCGAGCTTTCCCAGCTCATCCCGCCAATCAAACCGATAGTACGCACATTGCCTCCCCTACAGCTTAGACCGCGCCGATGGACCAGAGTCTGCTTGATTGCAATTGAAACGAGTTGAAGAACTGGGTCTCATTAACGGTGATCGACAGGCCACCGGTCACTGTTCAATCAGCTCCCGCCATCAGCTGCACCTTCCAGAAAGCAAAGCTATTTCGATAAGTAGCGCTGCATTCTCTGCGTTAACAATCTGACCAATTTTTCGTCCATAAATTCGTAATTGTCCGGTATATCGAGGCAAACGATCTTGGTGTCGCGCAAAAACTCCGCAAATTCTGTTTGAATGTGCTTCCGGTGCCGCTTCTCCATCACGAAAATAGCGTCAGCCCAATCGATCAGCTCGCCAGACAGCGGGACATAAGCGTCGCGCCGGGTTCCCGCGGACAGCACTTTGATCCCGTCATAGCGGGAAAAGACTTGTTCTGCTGTCGGACTTCTGAGTTGGTTCTTTCCGCAAACGAAAAGAAAACGGCTAGACTTCAAACCTAAGCCGCCTCTTCCTTCTCGCTTTCGCCACCCATCACCTTGATCGGGTCCTTGCGGCCTTCGACCACATCCTTGTCGATCACGATTTCGGTCACACCTTCCATGTCGGGCAGATCGAACATCGTATCGAGCAATATGCCCTCGACAATCGAGCGCAGGCCGCGCGCACCGGTTTTGCGTTCGATCGCCTTCTGGCCAATCGTTTGCAGCGCATCTTCGGTAAAGGTCAGCTCGACATTTTCCAGTTCAAACAGCTTGGCATATTGTTTGACCAATGCGTTCTTAGGCTCGCTGAGAATTTGCACCAGCGCTTCGATATCAAGATCGCGCAAGGTCGCAATCACTGGCAGTCGGCCGACAAATTCAGGAATTAGGCCGAATTTGAGCAGATCTTCCGGTTCGCATTTTTCGAGCAATTCACCGATGCGGCGCTTGTCCGGATCGGCGACATTCGCGCCGAAACCGATGCTGCGTTTTTGCAGCCTATCAGCGATAACTTTCTCAAGCCCCGCAAATGCGCCGCCACAAATGAACAATATGTTGGTCGTATCCACTTGCAGGAATTCCTGCTGCGGATGCTTGCGTCCACCCTGCGGTGGAACCGAGGCAGTCGTGCCTTCCATCAGCTTGAGCAATGCCTGCTGTACGCCTTCGCCCGATACATCACGCGTGATGCTGGGGTTTTCAGACTTGCGGGTAATCTTGTCGATCTCGTCGATATAGACGATGCCGTGCTGCGCCTTGTCGACGTTATAGTCGGAGCTTTGCAGCAGTTTGAGAATGATATTCTCGACATCTTCACCGACGTAGCCGGCTTCGGTCAGCGTGGTCGCATCGGCCATGGTGAAAGGCACATCGAAAGTGCGCGCCAAAGTCTGCGCGAGCAAGGTCTTGCCGCAGCCGGTCGGCCCGACGAGCAAAATGTTCGACTTGGCGAGTTCAACTTCGCCAGATTTTCCGCCATGCTTCAATCGCTTGTAGTGATTATGGACTGCAACGGAGAGCACGCGCTTGGCGCGGTCCTGGCCGATCACATAATCATTCAAAGTGGTGAAAATATCGCGCGGAGTCGGCACATCGCCGTCACCTTTGCCAGCGATACCGGCCTTCGTTTCCTCGCGGATGATATCATTGCACAGTTCCACGCATTCATCGCAGATGAACACGGTTGGTCCGGCAATCAGCTTGCGCACTTCATGCTGCGATTTTCCGCAGAAGCTGCAATAAAGAGTACTCTTGGAGTCGGTTCCGCTCAATTTAGTCATATCCCGTGTTCCCGAATCCTTTTGTCCAATTGGCCCCAAACGGACCAAACGGCGCGATTCGTCCGACTGTAAAGCCGGATAATTGATAATCAACCTACAGCGTCTAGCAGAAGCTCCTTACGGACTGCTGAAGCGGCAGGGTTGCCGAATTGCTACAGTTAACGTTCCACTGCGATACATAAGTGGGAGCGAATCGGCCAAGGTTCCTTTTTCAGGCGCTTATTCGGGTGCGCCGCCAGAACCTTTCTCGCTGTCAGCTTCATCACCTTCAGGGCGTGTTTCGAAGACTTTGTCGACCAGACCGAATTTCATCGCTTCATCGGCTTCGAGGAAAGTGTCGCGATCCATCGCGTTTTCGATCTTTTTCAGCGTCTGGCCGGTATATTTTACATAAAGATCGTTCATCCGCGCCTTAATCCGCAGAATTTCGCGCGCCTGGATTTCGATATCCGACGCCATACCGCGTGCACCGCCTGAGGGCTGGTGGATCATGATGCGCGAATTGGGCAATGCGACACGCATGCCCGGTTCACCCGCGGCGAGCAGGAAACTACCCATCGATGCGGCCTGCCCCATGCACACGGTCGAAACGCGCGGTTTGATATATTGCATGGTATCATGGATCGCCATGCCAGCGGTCACAACGCCGCCGGGCGAATTGATATACATGCTGATCGGCTTGGACGGATTTTCACTTTCCAGGAACAGCAGCTGGGCGGTAATCAGCGATGCCATGCCATCTTCCACCTGACCGGTGACGAACACGATCCGTTCACGCAGCAAACGGCTGAAAATGTCGAAGCTGCGTTCGCCGCGGCTGGTTTGCTCCACCACCATCGGCACCAAAGCGCCGGTAATGGGATCGCGAGTGAATTGCCCCTGCGAACCGTAAGTGTCACCAAGCTGCGCTGAAAGATCGATCATGCTGAGTCCTAACATCTCTAAAATCTGACCGCCTATGTCGCGACTGGCGCGGCGATGTTCAAGGGCATTAACTCTTCACCACATCACAATGGTTGAAAACTCGACCATTGGCGGGCGTTTGATCGCTTCGCCGCATGGAAAAAACCGCCTAACCAACCTTTTGGTCTGACAATGAAGTTAATCGTGCTGGAACACCCGCTTATCGAACTCTGGCTGTCGTAATCGTTCGGGAATCTGCAAAGGCGGCGGCGAGAGAGGAATTCCCCATCAAACTTGCTCCTGCCTCGCAGCGAAGGATTTTTTTGCGCCGTTCGATTGTTGCCTTGCTTGCTGGCAGCTCGGCTGGAGTCGCGGCAATTCCAGCCGCGGCGCAGGACCGGCCCGTTGTGGCAGATGATGCCACCAGTTCGCCTACAATCGTAGCGACGCAGGGCAGCACAAGTGCGGCCACCGGGAAAGTATATGAGCCCGACTATTTCAACCGCTTCGCGCCGCGCAATGCACTCGACATGGTGCAGGAAGTTCCCGGGTTCTCAATCTCGGGGTCTGACAATAGCCGGGGCCTGGGCCAAGCGCGCCAGAATGTTCTGATCAATGGACAACGCCTAACCAGCAAAACCAGCAGCACTCAGGACCAACTGGGGCGCATTCCGGCTGACAAAATTGTCCGGATCGAAATTGTCGAGGGCACATCGCTCGATATTCCTGGGTTGTCCGGGCAAGTGGCCAACATCATCACCAAGAATAGCGGGCTAAGCGGTCAGTTCAAATGGGAAGGCGGGTTCCGCACGCGGGGAAGCGACCCTGAATGGTATGGCGGCGAGATCTCAGCCTCGGGAAATTTGGGCGCGATCGATTTTACGCTTGCGATCAGCAACAATAACAACCGATTTGGCTCACGCGGACCAACGGTGCTGATGGACAATACCGGAACGGTTATCGAGCAACGTTTCGGAGGAGATGCCGGTGCGTTTGATGCGCCAAAGGCCAGCGCGGCTCTGTCATACGACCCCGGCGGGGATGTGTTGGCCAATTTCAACGCCAGCTTCGCGCGGACCTTTTACAACAAGACCGGCGAGGAATTGCGGCAAAAAACAGGGCAAGCCGGTCTAACCCGCACGATTATCGACACGGGCGGAACGCCCGAATATGAAATCGGCGGCGACATAATTTTCCCCTTTGGCCCCGGCAAATTGAAACTAATCGCGCTGGAGGCCTACGACGCGGAAGTTGCGGGCAGCATCGTCATCGATACGCCTGTTGCCGGCATAGCCACCGGCAGCAAGTTCACCCGAGATGGCGGTGCGGGTGAACATATTGGCCGATTTGAATATAGCTGGGCTATGCTGGGCGGAGACTGGCAATTGTCGGGTGAGGCCGCGTTTAACCGGCTCGACTTAACGTCGCGGCTGTTCTCCCTGGAACCCGATGGCAGCTTTACCGAAGTTGCTTATGATGCCGGAACCGGCGGTGTCCGCGAAGCGCGCTACGAATCGATCCTGAGTTTCAACCGCCAATTGACCCCAAATCTCGCCTTGCAAATGACCGCAGGGGGCGAAATTTCCAAAATTGAACTTACCGGAGATGCTGCAAGCTCTCGGCATTTCAAGCGTCCTAAAGGATCGCTCTCGCTTGCGTGGCAACCCGAAAGCGGGCTCGATCTGACATTGCGTATGGACCGCAGGGTCGGGCAGCTGTCGTTCGAAGATTTTCTAGGTCAGCTATTCCTCGATAATGGTAATGCCAATGGCGCCAATGGTGATCTTGTTCCGGTTCAAATTTGGGGTCTGACGATTGAAATGAACAAGTCGCTCGGCGTCTGGGGATCGACAAATTTCACCGCCGCCCAGCGGTGGGCTGACGATTTTGTCGATTTCGTACCACTGGTTGGCGGCGGTGAAGCAAAGGGCAATATCGACCGGGCAAGACGGATAAGATTGGAATCGAATTCAACTTTCAAACTGGACCCGCTCGGCTTTGCCGGCGCGCAATTGGACGTCGAGGCGATGTGGACCAAAACCCGGCTTCGTGACCCGCTCGACGGCCTGCCCCGAAGCTTTTCAGGCGACAAGGACCGAACGCTCGAAGTGAGTTTTCGCCACGATATCCCCAAGAGCAGCTGGGCGTATGGTGGCGGCTATACCTACGAACACCGCACTCCCTATTTCCGCGCAAGCGAGATTGGCAGTGTTTACGAAGGCCCATCCTTCGCCAATGCCTTTGTCGAGCATAAGAATTTGATGGGTCTGACTGTGAACGTGATGGTCAGCAATATCATTGATGGGCGCGACCGGCTTGTTCGTACGGTGTATGACGGAAACCGCACCGACGGAATTATCCGCTTCTCGGAGAACCGCAACCGTAAAATCGGCCCGATTTTCCGCTTCAACGTCAGCGGAAATTTCTGAAGCGATTTTGCTTGCGCAGATGCTGGTAAACAGCACTATTGCAGGTATGAAAACGCAATCAACGCCTGTCGCCCTTTTATTTCTACTGGCATCTACATCGGCCATCGCTGGATTGCCTTCGGAAGACGGTAAACTATCGACTGCGCCGACCGATAACGAAGCAGCGGAACAACTGGCCCGCATCGACGAATTGGACGATGCAGGCCCGTTGATCAACGCAGTGATTACGGTCAACCGTCAGGCTCCATTCGAAGCAAGCGATTTGCGCAATATGGGCCCGCTCCGCGGCAGAACAGTTCTCGTGAAAGACAATATCGAAACGAGCGAATGGCCGACAACTGCGGGCAGCCTCGCCCTGCAGAACAATATGACGGGCCGCGACGCGACGCTGATCGGCTATTTGCGCAAGGCAGGCGGCGTCGTATTGGGCAAAACAAACCTGTCCGAATGGGCCAACATCCGTTCGGACAATTCCACCAGCGGGTGGAGCGCGATCGGCGGCCTCACGCGCAATCCGCACGCAACCGACCGGAACAGCTGCGGATCTTCATCCGGCAGCGGGGCAGCAGTAGCGGCTGGGTTTGCCTGGGCAGCGATCGGCTCAGAAACCGACGGGTCGATCACCTGTCCTGCAAGCATCAACGGTATCGTCGGATTCAAGCCGACAATAGGCGTGGTCAGCCGCACGCATGTTGTGCCGATCAGCGTTAGTCAGGATACCGCCGGACCTATGGCACACAGCGTTTATGACGCTGCACTGCTGCTTGGCGCGATTGCAGGCACGGATGACGCCGATCCGGTTACTATCGACAGTCGGCGGACTACCGATTTCACCCTAGATCTGGACAGCTATTCGCTCATGGGTGTTCGGATTGGCGTGATGCGAAAACAGATTGGCAACCGCGCGGACGTATCGGCTTTGTTCAACGCCGCGCTGAATGATCTCAAGCGGGCAGGCGCGGTGTTGGTGGACATTGAGTTTGAGCCGCAAGGCGAGATGTATCGCGACGAATTTGAGGTCCTGCTGTTCGAATTGCGCGATGGAATGGATTCCTATTTGCAATCCCTCCCGGGCGAAAACTTGCCCCGCAGTCTGGCTGATCTGGTCGCCTTCAACAAAGCCAATGCCGATACTGAAATGCGCTGGTTCGGGCAGGAAACATTCGAACTGGCTCTAACCAAAACCGACCGCGAGGCCTATTTGGCAGCGCGCGCCAATAGCCTGCGGCTTGCCGGGCCAGAGGGTATCGACAAACTGCTAGCCGACAACCAGGTCGAATTCCTGATTGCGCCGACCGCCGGTCCGGCTTGGACGACCGATTTGGTGAACGGCGACCATTTCAGCGGAGGCATCGGTATGGGCAGCCTGGCTGCGATTTCCGGATATCCGCATCTGACCGTACCTATGGGAGCGGTAGAAAGGTTGCCCGTTGGAATCAGCTTCATCGGCGGCGAATGGCGAGATCATGCGGTACTAAAAGCCGGCGCTGCGTACGAGCGAGCCCGCACAGCACAGCTGCCTGTCCCATCATTCAAACCTTGGTCACCGCAAGACTGATTTTCGGGCTTCTGGCTCGGACATAAAAAAGGCGCGCTGTGTAAACCACCGCGCGCCTTTTCTCAGATCAGAGTGGAAGCTTACTT
>JBATLU010000196.1:0-3718 GCA_049289475.1 Pontixanthobacter sp.
CATGTAGTGTGCGCAGGGGGATTGGACGGAGGTTTTGATGATTCTCAAAACAACGGGCCAGCTCGCGATTGGATTGTGTCTGGCCCTGACGTCTACGCAGGTATCTGCGGACGTATTGGAAATTGGCGATGACGGCGCGCACTGGATTGCCGGTGGCGTGGCGCTTGCGCCTGTCGAACCAACATCCGTTGCCGCGATGGAATTGGTAGAACTGTCGGCTGATTTCTACGTTCCCCAACAAGCGATTGCCGATGCAGCGGCGCAGGCCGGACTAATTCCGGCGCAGTATCTCGCCAAGGTGCACGAACTTGCGCGCCGGTTTGATTTGAGCCCAGCGTTGATCGAGGCACTCGTTTGGCAGGAAAGCCGCTGGCAGGCCAATGCGGTTTCGCCGGTCGGTGCGCGCGGGCTTGCCCAGTTAATGCCCGGCACCGCGCGTGAAATGGGCGTGGATGCGTCCGATCCCTTCGCCAATCTGGAAGGCGGCGCCCGGTATCTGCGCGCGCAACTCGACCAGTTTGACGGAAATCTCGAAAAAGCACTGGCAGCCTATAATGCGGGCCCTGGCCGCGTTATCCGCGCTGACGGTGTTCCCAATATTCGCGAAACCAAACTCTATGTCGCGGCCATTATGGGCCGGTTGGCCAATCATTCCCGGAGTAGTAATTAAATGCGCTTTTTTTCTCGTTTTGCCGCTGGCGCTTTTGCGTTCTTGCCGAGCGCTGCATTTGCGCAGCAAGCTGACCCTCAGGGGTCCGGCCCGATTGTCGCCGCGCTTGGCTGGCTGCAAGGTACCTTGCTTGGCAATGTAGCGACGGCGATTGCGGTGATGGCGGTGGCGGCGGTCGGCTTTATGATGCTGACCGGGCGGATGAACTGGCGGTTCGGCGCGACGGTAATCATCGGTCTGTTCATTCTGTTCGGCGCCAGCACAATCGTCGCCGGCATCCAGAGCGCGGCGGGCTAGCCGAAAATGACCGACCTCGTTCGCCATCCCGTGCACAGGGCGCTTACCCGTCCGCAAATGTTTGCGGGGGTAACGATGAATTTCTTTATCCTCAATCTGCTCGTGACGGCGGAGGCATTTCTGATCCTCAAGAGCTTCTGGATCATTCCTGTGCCGATTGTGCTGCATTTGGTGGGCTATTTCGCCTGTTTGCGCGAGCCGCGGATATTCGATTTGTGGATTACCAAGGTCAGCAAATGTCCGCGTGTCAAAAACTGGAAACGCTGGGGCTGTAACAGCTATGCTGCGTAACCGGAAAATAGGGTCTTGAGACGATGAGCAAATGGATCGGAGCAGCGGCGTGGAGCGCGCGGGAAGCCCAAGCGGGCGACCGCTTGCCCTATGCCAAACTGCTTGATGAAAGCACGCTGCTGCTGCGCGATGGATCGGTTCTGACCGCGATTCAGGTGCCCGGCCTGTTGTTCGAAACCGAAGATAGCAGCGCACTCAACGCCCATGCTGCAACGCGCGAAGTGATGCTGCGTTCGGTGCTCGACGCGCGGTTTGTGATGTATCACCACGTTATCCGGCGGCAGGTCGAGGTTGAACTGGATGCAGAGTTTGAAGATCCGCTCTCGGGTCATATCGACAAGCGCTGGAAAGAACGGCTCGGCCATGGCTCGCTGTTTATCAACGACCAGTTTATCACGCTGATCCGGCGCCCCGCGCGCGGTAAGGCCGGCCTGGCCGAACGGCTGGCCAAAATGTGGAACCGCAAGGGCCAGAAAGAAATCGAGGCAGACCCAAAGGATTTGCGCTCACTCAAGGCGGCCGCGACCGGTCTGGTGGCTTCGCTCGGTGCCTATGGCGCGGAAATACTGCGCGATTATGAAGGCGCGGGCGGGGCGGCCAACAATGAAATTCTCGAACTGCTGAGCGCGCTTTACAACGGCGAAATGCGCCCCGTCCGGCGCCCGTCAGACGATACCGATATTGGCAATATGTTGCCTTACCGCCGCGCCAGCTTCGGCCTTGATGCGATGGAATTGCGCGGATCGGGCGCGCCGGATTTTGCCGCGATTGTCAGTTTGAAAGAATATCCCGATGCGACCTCTCCGGGCCTTCTCGATGGGCTTCTGCGGCTGCCGTTTGAAATGGTGGTAAGCGAGAGCTATGCGCCCGCTGAACGTCAAACCGCGCGCGAACGAATGGATCTGTCGATCCGGCGGCTGCGCTCTGCTGATGAGGAAGCGGCCTCCGAACGGCAGGATATGCTCGCCGCGCGCGACGCGCTGGGCAATGGTGCAGTCGGTTTTGGCGACCATCATCTGAGCGCGCTTGTGCGCGAGAGTGATCTCGCCCGCCTCGACGATGCCACGGCGGCCTGCGCTGCTGCGCTGGCCGATACGGGCGCGATTGCGGTGCGCGAAGATACCAATCTTGAACCGGCATTCTGGGGCCAGTTTCCGGGCAATGAATCCTACATTGTCCGCCGCGCGCTTATTTCCAGCGCCAATATGGCCAGCTTCGGATCGCTGCACGGCTTTGCCTTGGGCAAAGCTGAAGGTAACCATTGGGGCGAAGCGGTAACCCTGCTCGAAACCACCAGCGCGACACCCTTCTTCTTCAATTTCCATCACGGCGATCTCGGCAATTTCTCGGTCATCGGGCCGAGCGGGTCGGGCAAGACCGTGGTGATGAACTTCCTCGCTGCGCAGGCGCAGAAATTCAATCCGCGCACCATCTTGTTTGACAAGGATCGCGGCGCGGAATTGTTCGTGCGCGGCATTGGTGGGCGTTATGACCGGATCAATGCCGGAACGCCGACTGGCTTCAATCCGATGGCGCTGCCCGATACACCGATCAACCGCGCGTTCCTGCGCGACTGGCTCGGGGTATTGCTCAAGGCTGGCGGGCCCGAGGAACTGTCGATTGTCAGCGCGGCAGTTGATGCAACCTATGCCAATGATCCGTCGCTGCGCCGGATGCGCCATTTTAAGGAATTGCTATCCGGCTCGCGCCGCCCGCAACCGGGCGATCTGGCCGACCGGTTAGCTGCATGGATTGGCGACGGCGAACATGGCTGGCTGTTCGACAATGAGTATGACAAGCTCGATCTTGGTAACCGCGTGCTCGGATTTGACATGACCGCGCTGCTGGAAAATCCCAAACTTCGCACGCCGACGATGATGTATTTGTTCCACCGTATCGAGGAACGGCTTGACGGTCATCCAACGATGATACTGATCGACGAGGGCTGGAAAGCGCTCGACGACGACGTGTTTGCCGCGCGCATACGAGACTGGCTCAAGACGTTGCGGAAACGCAATGCGCTTGTCGGCTTCGCAACCCAATCAGCGCGCGATGCGCTCGAAAGCAAGATTTCGACCGCGCTGGTCGAACAAACGGCTACGATGGTGTTCATGCCCAATTCGCGCGCACGGGCAGAGGATTATTGCGACGGTTTTGGCCTGACCGAGCATGAGCTGGAGTTAATCCGCTCGCTGCCGGCACACAGCCGTTGTTTCCTTGTCCGCCAGCCCGATGCGTCGGTCGTGGTGCGGCTCGATCTGTCGGGCGCGCCCGAAGTGCTGACGATATTGTCGGGCCGTGAAAGCACGGTTCGCAAGCTCGACTTGCTCCGCGAATCTCTGGGTGATGCACCCAATGAATGGTATCCCGCCTTGACCGGACGCGCATGGCCGGGGCTGGGCCGCGAGCAGGGTGACGGCACGTTCCCGATCTGGCAGGCCGCTGAATGAGCGTTCAGTG
>JBATLU010000197.1:0-5867 GCA_049289475.1 Pontixanthobacter sp.
ACCCAGATCAACCCCGGAAATCGAGCGGCCCGATCCTTTACCCAGACCGCTTTCATCATCGAGCGCGATGACGATTGCCGGTTTGCCGGTTTTCTCCTTAATCCGGCCCGCCACAATCCCGATAACGCCGGGGTGCCAGCCTCTGCCCGACAACACCATGACAGCCCGGTTATGTTGAGCTGCGATTTGCTCTTCTGCCGCGGCTTGGACTTCAGCTTCGATTGCGCGCCGATCTTCGTTTAAATCGGACAATTGTGCGGCGATTATCCGAGCTTCTTCAGGATCCTCGGTGGTTAGCAAGCGCACGCCAAGGGTAGATTCGCCCACGCGGCCACCTGCGTTGATCCTCGGCCCGAGCGCAAAGCCGAGATCGCTGCAAATCGGTGCCCGCTTCAACCGGCTCGCATCGATCAGCGCAGCCATGCCGATATTGGCTCGTTTACCCATGACCTTTAGCCCCTGCGCAACAAAGGCACGGTTGAGCCCGTAAAGCGCGGCAACATCGGCCACAGTGCCAAGCGCAACCAGATCGAGCAGTGACAGAAGGTCTGGCTCTGCTCGCTCGTCAAAATAATTCTGCGTCCGCAACGTCCGCACCAGCGCAATTGCGAGCAGAAACGCCACGCCGACTGCGGCAAGATGTCCGAAAGCGGCTGCTTCATCGGTCTCATCAAGCCGGTTTGGATTTACCAAGGCTGCGGCCTTGGGGAGTTCCGCCGCACATTTGTGATGATCGACCACAATCACATCGACTCCCGCCTGCCGCGCCATCTCTAACGCCTCATATGCCATAGCGCCGCAATCGACGGTGACGATCAGGCTCGATCCGCTTTCGGCCAGCTTGACCAGCGCCTCGCCGCTCGGACCGTATCCTTCCAGCAGGCGGTCGGGGATGTAATAACTGGCATCGCAACCGAGCATCCGCAGCAAGCGGACCATCACCGCCGCGCTGGTCGCCCCATCGACATCATAATCTCCGTATATGGTGATATTTTCTCCGCCGAGGATCGCCTGCGCCAGACGTTCGGCGGCATTTTCCATGTCGCAAAATATCGACGGATCGGGCAGAAAACCGCGCAAAGTCGGGGTGCGTTGGCGCTCTATATCTTCGGGCAAAACCCCGCGCGACAAAAGCAGCTGGGTCACAATATCGGCGCTCGCATCGCCCGATCCCGAACCGATGTCCATATTACCGCCGCGCCATTGCCAAGCCTTGCCGGACAAGGAACGGGATACACCGAATACGGGAGCGAGGGTTCTAGCTGACATGGCATTAGCATAGGGCAAACGGGGCAAAGCGGCAAAGGAACTTGATTGACAATCGACAGCTGGGCGCGATGTTCAGCGGATGGACGATTTGCCCAATCACTTCGCAATTGTATGGCACAGCCGCACCGGTGCAAGCCGCGCTATGGCGGAAGCCGTGTATGAGGGTGCGGGCGGCAGCGCGATATTGCTGCCAGCGGGAGCTGTTACGCCGGATGATTTGCTCTCTGCCGCTGGCTATCTGTTTGTCTGTCCTGAAAATCTCGCGACTATGAGCGGGATGATGAAAGAGATGTTTGACCGGAATTATTATCCGCTGCTCGGGCAAGTAGAGGGCAGGCCCTATGCCACAATCATCGCGGCGGGTTCGGACGGCGAAGGAGCGCAGCGTCAATTGGACCGGATAGCGACCGGATGGCGGCTGAAGCGTGTGGCCAAACCGATGATTGTCCGGTTTGACGCACAAACTGCCGAGACGATTTTGGCGAGTAAAAATGTTCCATCTGCTGTGTTGGAACAATGTCATGAACTTGGCAGTGCGCTTGCTGAAGGTATTCGCTTAGGGGTGTTTTGAAGCGATTGGTTCATTCTCGACCAATCATGCCCGTGGGGACTCGACCTGAAATGAATTTAAGGTCATTGTTTTGTCTCATTTTCTCAAGGGGTGCGGAGAATTATTTCAAGATTCGGCGAACTGGATCGGAGCAGGCGGTGCAAGGGAGTTTATCTCTTGTTTCCTGCAGGCGCGCGCCCGTGGGCAGCGGAAATTCACGAAATATGCGCCGCCAGTGCGTCATTGTCGGTCAGCCATAATCCGCATGATGGCGATGCTGAGTCCGGGAAAAAGTCAGCCGAATGGTTGGAGATTCTCTGCGATGGGTTGACATTCGAACTCTCGGGCCTTGGTCATGGCGAATGCAGAGTGTTGGAGGAATTTGACGCTGCATCCGGAACAATTCCTGACAGCATCCCCGCCTCGTCACAGGCTGTATTGCTCGCCCCGGGGCCGCATTTGTCGGGCGGTGAGAGCAGTATGCCGATTGTCAGGACGATGATGGCGCTGGCAGCGTCATTTGCCGAATTATTGCCCGCGCTCTCGGGATTTTATTGGCCGCCGGCGCACTATGTCAGCGGCAAGACCAATTTTACCCGCAAAGTCGACAATTGGCTCGCTGGCGGCCCCTTTCCGGTTCCCGAATTGATTTCCTGTCAGTTTGATGCGCGCGGCAGTTTGCGCAGCCAGGGACTTGCCCATTTCACCGGCCAGGAGCTGGTGCTCGAACCGGCGATCTCGGCAGACCGGAACGCGGCATTACAGCTTGCGGCTCGGCTTCTCGGCCAGATTCTCCTTCAGGGCAGGATCGAGGCTGCAGACAGCATCACCGGCCCTGATGGGAATCCGCTTGGCATCGATTTGTCGCCGGACCGTACGGAAATTCTGGTCCGGCGAGGCTAGTCGCGCCTAAACATTCAGCTTTGCCAGTAGGTCGCGTTTTGCGTCCAGATATTCGCGCTCCAGGCGATCAACACGGTCGGCAACGCTTTCTACCGCATCCACCACGCCAATGCCTTGGCCCGAGCCCCAAATGTCTTTCCAGGCTTTGGCCTTGCTGTTCCCGCCCGATCCGAAATTCATCTTGCTCGGGTCGCTGGTGGGCAAATTATCCGGATCCATTCCGGCCTTCTCAATCGATCCGCGCAGATAATTGCCGTGAACGCCGGTGAACAAATTGGTGTACACAATGTCACCCGCTTTGCTGTCGACGATTTCCTGTTTGTAGGCTTCGTCGGCGTTGGCTTCTTTGGTCGCGATCCAAGCAGAACCAATATAGCCAAAGTCCGCGCCCATTGCTTGGGCGGCCAAGACCGAGCGGCCATGCGCGATCGAACCCGATAGCGCGACCAAGCCATCAAACCAGGTGCGAATTTCCTGCATAAGCGCAAATGGTGATTGCGTACCTGCATGGCCGCCAGCGCCGGCTGCCACCGGAATAAGTCCGGTCGCGCCCTTCTCAATCGCCTTGCGCGCAAAGCGGTCGTTGATCACATCGTGTAGCGAGATGCCGCCCCAAGCGGTTACCGCAGAAAAGACTTCCTCACGCGCACCAAGCGAGGTGATCACCATCGGCACCTGCCATTTGGCGCAGACCTCCATATCTTCGTCAAGCCGGTCGTTGCTGCGGTGGACAATCTGGTTGACCGCATAAGGTGCGGCGGGCCGATCCGGATTGTCGCGATTATGCGCCGCCAATTCCTCCGTAATACGGTGGAGCCATTCGTCGAGCACACCCGAGGGCCGCGCGTTGAGCGCTGGGAACGATCCGATAATCCCGGCCTTACACTGCGCAATCACCAATTCCGGGCCCGACACGATGAACAGCGGGGAACCGATAATCGGCAAGCGCAGGCGGTCAAAAGGTGCGGGAAGGGCCATCATTTACTCCGTTGCGTATTGAAACTTCACCCCGACTATTGCGTGGTTCCGGGATTGTCGAGGGCAGTTATCGATACACCCAAGCAAAGGGCCGATGACCCTACGTCAACAGCGTCTCGATGCCGTAGAAGCGCGCAGCAGTCCTTGCAAAAAGATCAGCCTTTTCCTCTGTAGACGAGCCCGCGCTGATTCGTTTGAAGGCATTCCACAGCACGGGATAGCTCGCGCCCCACCTGTCGACCGGATAGTTACTTTCAAACATCGAACGGTTGGTCCCGAATGCTTCTATGCAGGTTTCGATATAGGGCCTCCACATCGCCGCGAGCGCCTCCGAACCGTGTCCCTTGGCCGGGCCATCTTCAGGCATTCCGCAAAATGCCATCGCGAGCCCGCCAAGTTTGACCGACACGTTTTCGCATTTGGACAGTTGGCGGATCGCGCCGCGCCAGCGATCGAAATTATTGGGCAAGGTGCCGCGATAATTCGCGATGTTGAGCGGGGTTCCGCAGTGATCGAGCACGATCTTCTGATCGGGGAACGCCTTGGCCAGCGCGATAACATCGCCAAGTTGGGGTTCTAGCACCCATGCATCGAAGGTCAGCCCGCGCTTGGCGAATTCGGCGAAACCTGCGCGAAAACTGTCGCTGGTGTAGAGGCCATCAGGCGCATGGAACGGAGGGCCTAGAACATCGGGATTGGCATCCCAGGCACCTTGGTGGCGGATGCCCTTGAAGCGGCCGTTGCCCGCAGCGATCCGCGCCTCCAAAACCGGAGCAACTGCACTGCCTAGTGACAAATCAGCATGGCCGATGATGGCCGCACAGGCGCGCAAATCGCCATAGAGTCCGCTTGCGCTTTGTGCCGCCACACCATTGACGAATTCGACTTCGCCGACGGGTTTCATATTCGCCTCTGCAGCGGAATTGTAGAACGCGCCGCATTCCATAAATACTGTGCCGACCACATTGTGGCCTGTCTGCACATCGGTGAGCAATTGGTCGAAAGTGTAATGCGCAGCGCCCGCAATCGCTTCGATGAAGTCGTGGCGCGGTTCGGGAAACATCGGGATTAATGGCCGCAAGTCCCATAAATGGTGATGCGGATCGATGATCGCCAATTCGGGTTCGAGAATTTCTTCTTGCATCTTTATCTCCCTCAACCTCACCCTAGCGTGCAATTATCGGCTGTCGAGATGCCGCGTGCTGCGGCGTATTATTCACTTAGCAATCCCAATTGCTTTTTGAATTCAATTTTCTGCGAAATGCTGCTATTTACAAAATGATAGGGAGCGCGCGATGCAGCAAAAATTAGGTCGATTTTCTTATCTGGCGGGCCTTGTTTTGCCTGCCGTATTGTTCGGTGATGTTGGTTTGCAGGCGCAAGATTCCGGAGCAGTTTCACCCCGCGATGAAGATAATGTCGTCATCGTGACCGCCACCCGCATCCGGCAAGGCGGGGCGCAAGACATCAAGCAGTTCCGGTCGGTTTCGCTCGATGGCGCGTTTCTTCCCCGGCCGGAAAGCCTGACCATCGAGGGGCTTTTGGGCGAGCATGATCTGACCCTACCAAGCAAGGGTGAATGCGAAGAGCTGTTTTGCATTTCCGGCCATGCAATGCAGGCGGCCTTGGCGGCGCGTCCGCAGGACGAGTATTTTGCCGGACTGGGCTTCGAAAGCAATCTGGAGAGCGCGGTGCGCCAGTCCGAGCCGCTCAGCCTCGTCGCGGTGGTCGATAAATCGGGATCGATGACGGGTACCAAGATCGAACGGGCAAAAGAGGCCTTGCTGGTTGCGCTTGCCAAAATGGGCGACCGGGACCGGTTCGGCATCGTCGTATTCGGTTCGACCAGCGAAACATTACTACCGGTGATGGATATCGGGCCGAACCGGCAGGAAATGGTCAAGGCGATTGAAGCGATATATGCCGATGGTTCGACCGATATGGAATCGGGATTGCGGCTCGGATTCCAGAATGCATTTGCCGAGCACAGCCGGGCCAACCGCAAAACACGTATTATGCTGTTCACCGACGAGCAGCCCAATGTCGGCAATATTGATCCACAAGGGTTTATGGGGCAGGCGATTGCGGGTTCCAAGCGCGGCGTTGGGCTCACGACAATTGGGGTAGGGCGCGATTTCGACAACGCGCTGGCGCTTCAGCTATCGAG
>JBATLU010000198.1:0-2952 GCA_049289475.1 Pontixanthobacter sp.
GCTATAGCTGCAGCATCGGCCTCAGCCTCTGCTGCGCTTACGCCACCACGGCCGAGAAGGTCTGCAACCTTCTTACCACGGCGCTGGGCAACCGACTTCGGAGAAGTCTGGTCAGCCAAAGCGTCAAAGGTGGCGCGGATCATGTTGTATGGGTTGGACGAACCGACCGATTTGGTCACAACGTCGGCAACGCCCAGGCTTTCGAAAACAGCACGCATCGGGCCGCCAGCGATAATTCCGGTACCAGCAGGTGCCGAACGCACGGTGACCTTGCCTGCACCGAAACGGCCTTTGCCATCATGGTGCAGCGTGCGGCCTTCTTTCAAAGCCACGCGGATCATTTTCTTTTTCGCAGCCGCGGTTGCCTTGGTGATGGCTTCCGGCACTTCGCGCGCCTTACCATGACCGAAGCCTACGCGGCCCGAACCGTCACCCACAACAACCAGTGCTGCAAAACCGAAGCGCTTACCGCCCTTAACAGTCTTGGATACGCGGTTGATATGAACCAGCTTTTCAGTGATACCATCATCGGGCTCGTCACGTCCACCGCGACGGTTATTGTCACGTCCGCCGCGACCACGGCCACCATCACGGTTACCGCCACCGCCGCCGCTACCACCGCGATTGTTATCACGACCACCCCGACCTCCGCGGCCCTGACGGGCATCGGCATCGGAACCGGCAGGCGCTTGCTCAGTAGGAGCAGGCGGCGCGTCGGCGACAGGTGTTTCAACGTGCGCAGCTGCTTCTGCCGCAACTTCGGGAGCGGCAACTTCAGCCGTTACCGCTTCTGGTGCTGCCGCAGTTTCAACCGCAGGCACTTCCGCTTCGGGAGTTTGGTTTTCGTCAGCCATCATCAGAACTCCAGCCCGCCTTCGCGGGCGGCATCGGCCAGCGCCTTAACGCGGCCATGGTAAAGGAAACCGCCGCGATCAAATACGACAGTGGTGACGCCCGCCTTTTTCGCAGCAGCCGCGATGTCTTTACCGACGGTCACAGCAGCATCGACATTGGCGCCCGAGACCTTAACACCGAGGGTAGAGGCGGCTGCAACAGTGCGGCCATCCTTATCGTCGATGATCTGGGCATAGATGTGACGTCCAGTGCGGTGCACCGAAAGACGGGGGCGACCACCAGCGCGGTTGCGCAACGCGGTGCGAACACGGCGACGGCGGCGTTCAAAGAGAGATAGTTTAGCCATCTTACTTCTTCTTCCCTTCCTTGCGGAAGACGTACTCGCCGCGATATTTGATGCCCTTACCCTTGTAAGGTTCCGGCTTACGCCAGCGGCGGATTTCAGCAGCGAACTGGCCGACTGCTTGTTTATCGATACCACTGATTTCGATCGTAGTCTGATCAGGGGTTTTTACTTCGAGCCCTTCAGGCACGTCCAAATCAACATCGTGGCTGAAGCCAAGCTGCAGTTTGAGCGATTTGCCCTGCGATGATGCACGATAACCAACACCGGTGATTTCAAGCACCTTGGTGAAGCCATCGGTCACACCTTCGACGAGGTTCGAAACCAACGTCCGCTGCATGCCCCAGAAATCACGGGCGCGGCGGGTGCCATTGGCCGGAGTGACGGAAATTTCGCCCTCTTCGACCTTGTAGACAATATCGTCGGCCATTCCCAAGGTGAGCGTGCCCTTGGGGCCCTTCACGCTGAGAATATTATTATCGATGTTGGCAGTGACACCGCTAGGGATGGCGACTGCTCTTTTACCAATGCGGCTCATCAGAAGACCTCCGCAAGCACTTCGCCACCGACATTTTCGGTCCGTGCTTCGGCATCCGAAAGCACGCCGCGCGGTGTCGAGACGATGGTGATGCCCAGACCGTTGCGCACAACCGGAAGTTCTTTCGAACCCGAATATACGCGGCGACCAGGCTTGGAAACGCGGGCGACATGCTTGATAGCCGGTTCGCCTTCGAAATATTTCAGTTCAATCCGCAATGCCGGATGTGCGCCCGAGGAATCTTCGGAATAGCCACGAATGTAGCCTTCACGCTGAAGCACTTCGAGAACATTTGCACGTAGCTTCGACGCGGGCGAAAGGACGGAATCCTTCTTAGCGCGCTGGCCGTTGCGGATGCGGGTGAGCATATCACCCAGTGGATCGGTCATAGCCATCTGTCAGATCCTTACCAGCTCGACTTCGTAACGCCGGGAATCATGCCGCGGTTGGCAAGATTCCGGAGTTCGATACGGTTGATGCCGAACTTCCGGTAGTAGCCACGTGGGCGACCGGTGGTTGCACAGCGGTTACGGACCCGTGTTGGGTTTCCGTTCCGCGGGATTTCAGCCATCTGGAGGCGCGCAATCATACGCTCGCCTTCATCAAGCGCCTTGTCGTCAGCAATCGCCTTCAGCTTTGCGTATTTCGCCGCATACTTCTTGACGAGCTTCTTACGACGCTCGTTTTTATTGATGGAACTCAGTTTCGCCATGGACTTAAGCTCTCTTTCTCAAATCTTACCTAGGGCCGGGCTCACGCCGCAGCCTGTTCATCAGCCTGCGTTTCGGCAGGGAACGGGAAACCGAACAAACGCAGCAATTCGCGTGCTTCATCGTCGGTTTTCGCAGTGGTGGTCACAATGATGTCCATCCCGCGGATCGTATCAATTTTATCGTACGAAATTTCAGGGAAAACGATCTGTTCCTTGAGACCCATTGCATAATTGCCGCGCCCGTCGAACGATTTCGCGTTCAGGCCGCGAAAATCTCGGATACGAGGCATTGCAACTGTCACAAGACGGTCGACGAATTCATACATACGTTCACGGCGCAGGGTGACCTTGCAACCGATCGGCATGCCTTCGCGCAGCTTGAACTGTGCGATCGACTTCTTCGCCTTGGTGATAACCGGCTTCTGACCAGCGATCAGCGCCATTTCTTCAGCAGCAGTCTGAACCTTCTTCTTGTCCTGGCTGGCTTCACCGACACCCATATTG
>JBATLU010000199.1:0-4609 GCA_049289475.1 Pontixanthobacter sp.
ATTTAAGCTGCCACACATTGCTGCCGCCCTTCTTGCGGCGCGCAATATGGCGTTCGAGCGCGGCCTTGGCATCAGGATCAATTACCGGCCCGACATCGGTCGATAGCTGGACCGGATCGCCGATCTCCAGCGTTTCAAATGCGCCGCGGATCATCGTCAGCATTTCGTCGTAAATGTCATCCTGTAAGTAGAGCATCCGCAGGGCGGAGCAGCGCTGCCCCGCGCTTTGGAATGCGCTGGCAATCACATCGCGCGTCACCTGTTCGGGCAGAGCCGAGCTATCGACGATCATCGCATTTTGCCCGCCGGTTTCGGCGATGAAGGTCGCGATTGGACCGTCGCGTGCAGCAAGCGAGATATTGATGGCCCGGGCAGTTTCGGTCGAACCGGTAAAGGCAACCCCTGCCAGCTTCGGATTGGATGTGATCATCGCACCGACATCGCCTGCGCCCGGCAACAGCTGGAATATTTCTTCCGGCATACCTGCTTCGTGGCACAATTTTACGGCCAATGCAGCGATCAACGGGGTTTGTTCTGCCGGCTTGGCAACCACGCAATTGCCAGCAGCAAGTGCTGCCGCTGCGGGTCCGATAAAGATCGCGAGCGGAAAATTCCACGGGCTGATCGTGGCAAAGACGCCGCGCCCAGCAAGACTGATCCGGTTTTCTTCTCCGGTTGGGCCGGGCAACAAAAACGGTTCGCTAAAGAGATCGCGCGCTTCGCCCGCATAGTAGCGCAAGAAATCAACCGCTTCGCGTAATTCCAGCACCGCATCGGGCAAAGTTTTGCCTGCTTCGCGCTGGCATAGGGAGAGAAATTCGTCGGTATGTTCTTCAAACAGATCGGCCGCTGCCTCGAGTAGCAAAGCGCGTTTTGCGCCGCCCAGAGCGTTCCAGCCAGGTTGGATGGCAGCCGCGCGCGCGATTGCCATGTCCACTTCTTCGGGCAAGCTGTCGCGCCGAGTGCCCACTTCGCTGGTTAGATCCTGCGGTTGGTTGATCGGAGCGACTTCGCCTTCATTGTGGGAACAGAAGGTCGGCTCGGCGCGCCACTGGACAGATGCCAGTCCTTCCAATCGCTCGGTCAGCGGGCCCAGTACGAGCGGGTCAGAAAGATCCACACCCGCGCTGTTGGCGCGGTCGGGGAATATCTCGGTCGGGAGCGGGATCGCTGGATTGCGCTTGGGGTCTAGCGCGGCGAGCTCGGCCACAGGATCGCTCGCGAGTTCGGTTGCGGGCACTTCGGCATCGGCCATCCGGTTGACGAAAGAGGAATTGGCCCCGTTTTCGAGCAGACGCCGCACGAGATAGGCGAGCAAATCCTTATGCGTCCCGACCGGCGCATAGATTCTGACCGGTGTCGGCGTGTCGCCTTCGCCTTTGGCCAGTTCTTCGTAGACATCCTCGCCCATGCCGTGCAGGCGCTGGAATTCGAACTGCTTGGTTCCGGCAAGCGACTTGATCGCGCCGATCGTATAGGCATTGTGCGTCGCAAATGCGGGATAGATTACCTCCGGCGCATCGAGCAACTTGGCCGCACATGCGAGGTACGACACATCGGTTGCAACCTTGCGGGTAAATACTGGATAATCGCTAAACCCGCCAATCTGGCTGAGCTTGATTTCGGTATCCCAATAGGCGCCTTTGACCAGCCGAACCATGAATTTGCGGTCGTAGCGCCGGGCGAGCTTGATCACCCAGTCGCACAGCGGTGCCGCGCGTTTGGCATAGGCCTGAACCGCGAGGCCAAACCCCTGCCAGCCATCGGGCGTGCCATTGTCAAAAATCGCATCGTCGGCTGCAAGCTCTTCGATAATGTCCATCGACAATTCGAGCCGCTCGGCCTCTTCGGCATCGATTGTGAAATGGATGTCAGCATCGCGCGCCTTGATCGCGAGGTCGCGTAAAACCGGCACCAGCGCACGCCGTGCGGTATCGGCATGCAGGAAGTTGTATTTTGGATAGAGCGCGGAGAGCTTGACCGAAATACCGGGTGACCGGGCAAAGCCGCCTTTGGCTTCGCTGACAAGGCTGTCGATCGCGCGGTCATAGGACAGGCGGTAACGCTCTGCATCAGCATAGGTCATCGCCGCCTCGCCCAGCATGTCGAAACTATGCGTCAGACCCTGTTTGCGTTCAGGGGCAGCGCGTTTGAGCGCTTCCTTGATCGTGCGGCCAAAAACAAATTGTCCGCCAAGTATGCGCATGGCCTGCAAAGTTGCTTTGCGGATAACCGGTTCACCCAGGCGGCCAACCGTGCGTTTGAGGGTCGCGCCCATCCCGCGCTGGTGTTCTTCGGGCCGTTCGAGAACTTCGCCGGTCAACATCAGCGAGAAGGTTGCGGCATTGACGAAGGTGGATGAGCTTTCCCCCAGATGCTCGCCCCAATCAATGTCACCAATCTTGTCGCGGATCAGCATATCGGCGGTCGCATGGTCGGGTACGCGCAGCAAAGCCTCGGCCAGGCACATCAGCGCGATGCCTTCTTCTGTGTCCAGCCCGAACTGGTGCAGGAATGCGTCGATCCCGCTCGCCTTGCGGCGGCGTGCGCCTTCAATGAGCGAAATGGCCAGTTTCGCGGCTTGAGGATGGAGTTTCGTTACCGGGGCTGCTTGCTGCATCCGCTCGGTCACGCAGGCTTCCTCGTTCTGGCGATAGGCCGCGCGCAGTTTTGAACGGTTAAGCGCGTCGAGTCGATTCATGGGGAAGCTCGCAAAAATGGTGGGTTTATCGCCGCGATTTGGACCCGGTTTCATTTGTAATCAAGTATAGCCTTGCCCAGTTTTGTTTGGAAACTTACTACGCTACCTTGACCGCGCCAAAGAGTGCGGCATCTTGGCGGCAAGAGACCGTGCTGGAGCATGGCGAGGGAGTGGGTACCAATGATCAAGAAAATTCTCGGTGTCGCCGTATTGCTGGCGGCTTTGGCTGGCGGCATCTGGTGGTTTTTCTGGCGCGAGGATCCAGTCCGGAACGCGAAGCACGCCGCCGAGGCGGAGGCGCAAGTGGCCATCGCAGCCTATCCGCAGCAAGTGCTATGGGGTGATACCCATCTCCATACAGACAATTCCATCGATGCCTTCGGGTTCGGTACACGCCTTGGGCCCGAAGCGGCTTTGCGTTTTGCGAGCGGGGAAGAGGTAACTTCGACGACTGGCATCAAGGCCAAGCTCGCACGGCCGCTCGATTTTCTGGTAATCGCCGATCACAGCGATGGGCTCGGCGCGACGCGCCGGCTCTACGATGCACCGCGGGTCGCAATTTCTGATCCAACGCTGCTGAAATGGTACGACATGATGCACGAATCGCCGGAGCAATCGCAAAAGGCGATCGGCGAATTGATTACCGCTGCTTCCAATGGCAGTTTACCGGAGGCTTTGCGCGATCCGGCAACGCAGGCTGAAGCAACCAAGACTATTTGGAACAACCACCTTGCGACGCTCGACCGCTATTACCGGCCGGGCACATTCACGCCCATCGCCGGTTTTGAATGGACGCTGATGCCCGGCGGTAACAATCTTCACCGGGTTGTGATGTTCCGCGATGGTTATGACCGCACATCGCAGATTTTGCCGCTTCCGGGCATCGAAGGTCAGGTCGATGGCTTGTTCGACTATATGGACGGATATGAGAAAGCGACCGGCGGCAAGGTTCTGGCGATCCCGCATAATTCCAATGTTTCAAACGGAATGATGTTTGAAATGACTGCCCCCGATGGCGGGCCGATAACGGCAGAATTCGCACGCCGCCGCGCCGCGCATGAGCCGGTTGTCGAAGCAACGCAGATCAAGGGCGACAGCGAATCGCACCCTTTCCTCTCGCCCAATGATGAATTTGCGAGCTTTGGCGACCAGGGATGGGATATCGGCAATCTGTCGCTGACCCAGGCGAAAACAAATTCGATGTTTGCAGGTGAGTATCTGCGCGAGGCGCTCAAGCGCGGCCTGTCTATCGAGCAGCAGACCGGAGCCAATCCCTATCAATTCGGCATGATTGGATCGACCGATAGCCATACCTCGCTTTCGACCGGCGATGAGAACAACTTTTTCGGCAAACACACCGGCAACGAACCGCGCAAGGGTCGCGCGATGGAATCACAGAGTTTGGGGACACGCGCGGGGCGTTTCGGTTGGCACTATCTCGCAGGGGGTTATGCTGCGGTGTGGGCGCGCGCCAACACACGGGCCGAAATCTTCGACGCAATGATGCGCCGCGAAGTCTATGCCACCACCGGGCCACGGATGATCGTTCGCTTCTTCGGCGGGTTTAATTTGGCCGGAACCAATCTGGCCGGAAACTGGGTTGAAGGTGCTTATAAGAACGGCGTGCCAATGGGCGGCAATCTGACCGACCAGAACAAAGCACCGCAATTCATTGTCTCGGCGCTGAAAGATCCTGAAGGCGCACATCTGGACCGCGTCCAAATCGTCAAGGGCTGGGTCGAGGCTGACGGCACAACCCGCGAGAAGGTTTACGACGTAATCTGGTCCGATCAGGACAAACGCCGTCCGGTTGGCGGAAAAGTGCCGGCGGTTGGCAATACGGTCGATATGAAGAAAGCGACCTACACCAACACCATCGGCGCGCCTGAACTGAGCACAGTGTGGACC
>JBATLU010000200.1:0-7310 GCA_049289475.1 Pontixanthobacter sp.
AGATAGCCATCATGGCTTGCCTGGAAACCTAACCGGCCTTCGTGCGGTCCGATAGCCTCGACGTTGATGACCTTGGGTCCGCGGATTGGCAAGCCGCCCAATAGATCTTCGATGCGGCGCGTCCCAATGAGACGCGATGACGAGGTTTCACTCAAAACAAGTGTGTTGTGATTGGCTGTGGCGCGCGCGGCTGATGTCCAATCGGCGTGGGCAGAGCCCGGCGCTCCAGCGTTAGACATCAAAACTTGCGTGCCGCTGCTCAGTTCGAACGACAGGCAGCCGGCATGCGCCGCATTCGACATGACGACGGGCGGCGGCGAACCACAGTCGGCAATCAAAACCGTCTCTTCCTGCTCCAGGCGTTCGTAACCCGAGCGCTTGGCGTGGGTGCTCAACGGCGCCATCACGTCGGCATAGGCCATAACGGTGGCAAGGCGCGCTGGCATTGCAATCGAGACGCCGTTGAAGCGGGCCAACATGCCATCACCAAGGCGCAGAAAGCGCAGCATGGCCAACATGGCGGAAATTGCTTCATTGATTTCGGCGGGCTGATTGCGGCTACGCGCCCGGAAGCACTGGCGCAGGGGCAGCAAATCCAGAAGTATCTCGACCAGCGCATTGGGATTGCGACTGATGTGGCCGCCGTCAGGCAGCACCTGTCGGCGAATTTCCTCCACCAAGAGCGGCAGATCGATATCGAGCCTGCGGTCGCGCCCGGCAACGCAAAGATCTGCATAGACCAACGCCATTGGCGCGAGCAGGCGCGGATAGCCGGTCAAGGCTTCGCGCCATGCTGATGACAGTCGCACCAACTGGCCGCCAAGACTGGATGAGATGATGTGGTAAGTCCGTTCGTCGGCGCCTTCCAACAACAGATTGGCGTGGGACAGCCAAGATATTACGCGGCGCGCTAGAACCTCTGGCCGCCACGCATCGCCGGTGCCCTTACCGTTGCGGATCGACCATTCCACCGCCAGCTTGCGCGCGGCTTCCGCAGCTTCTTCTTCTTCGGCGGCGCTCAAATGGCGGAGCCATGCAAACCCATTGAGCGCGTTGCTCCAGTTGCGGCTCGGGGGAGGAATCTCGAAAGGTGAGCGCCCGTTCAATGACGCAAGGGATCCGGCGAGCCCGAATTGCCCTTGGCTGACTTCAACCCAGAAGCTCGGATCGGGCGAGCGTAACGACTGCGGCACGATCAGCAGTTGATCCACACGCGGTGCGCCATAGCGCCAGCGCAACGTGCGCGAGTTGAGTGCGCGAGAAATAAACCCCCGGCGCGCGCGTTCGGCCTCGATAGCGGTGATCTGCAAGCGTTCCTGGAATGTCAGCCTCGCCATTCGGCAGATCTCTCCCAACTGCTTGTCGTGACGCTAGGTGTCTAACACCTCCCTGGAGCGGTTGCCATCATGGCGACCTGGCACAACCGCCCGATTGCCGCTCCAAGCGTTTGATTAGCAATGCTAATTCTCGAAATATCAAAAAGCGTAACCCAGTCCCGCCCACGCGATCCAACACGATGGCACGGGGCACAGCTTTCCGGTTAAAGGTCGCGCAGGCCCCGCGCAAGGCGTTTGCCAGGCTAACTTGTGGGCAGCGGAACCGTGCCCCTCCGCAGATTGCTAGTTATTCCTTGCGTGCCAGCCGGGCGACATAGAAGCCATCCATTCCACGCAATTCCGCATCGCCACGCGGCGTATCAGTCGGCAAAGTGCGCAAGGCGCCTTCGCGGGTAATCCAATCTGCCTCAATGCCCGCCTCGCCGGCCTCAATGGGGTTACGCTCGAAATTTGCATTTCGATCGAGAAAACTCTGAATGCGGCTTTCGCCCTCTGCCCGACCCAGCGAACAGGTGCAATAGACGAGCCGGCCACCTGGACGCACGAGCTCAGCGGCACGATCCAGCAAGCGGGATTGAATGCGAACGAGCGCATCGACGTCTTCCTGACGCTTCAGATGTAGAATATCAGGATGGCGGCGAATGGTGCCGCTGGCCGAACACGGCGCGTCGAGCAAAACCGCGTCGAACGTGCGGCCCGGCTGCCATTCGGCGGCATCCGCCTCGACGATCTCGGCGGCCAATTTCAGGCGCGCAAGATTCTCGTTGATGCGTTTGAGACGGGGACCTGAAATATCTACCGCCGTTACGCTGGCGCCACGAGCCGCAAGCTGCGCCGTCTTGCCGCCAGGAGCTGCACACAAATCCGCGACGTCCAACCCCGTTAAATCTTCGCCCAGCAATCGTGCCGGCAGAGTGGCGGCGGCGTCCTGAACCCACCAAGCGCCTTCGGCATAACCCTCCCGATCCTCTATGCGTCCGCCAGATGAGAGCCGCACCGAGCCGGTTTCCAGCAGCACGCCACCAAGGCGTTCAGCCCAAGTCGCCGCTTCGCTGGCCGTCTTGATCGTGAGATCGAGTGGCGCTTCACGAAGTGACGCTTCCACGATCAATCGCGCTTTCTCAGCTCCATAAGTCTCGACAATGCTGCGATTGAGCCACTCGGGAACAGTTGCATCAACCGCGTCAATGCCTTCGAGCACGCTGCGCCCTTCCATGGCGATACGGCGCATGACGGCGTTGACCAGCTTGGAGAGATGCTGGATCACAGGATTATGCCGGCACTGCGTGACAGCAAGCGATACGGCGGCATGGGGCGGGGTTTCGAGGTAGAGAATCTGCGCCGCGCCAACCAGCATGATGCGCCGGGCATCCTCGTAACGCGGTGGCAGAGGCTTTTCCATGAACTGGGCAAGAACCGCTTCGATCGCACCTTTGCGCCTCAGCACCGTTGCGGCAAGCAACCGCGCCAGCCCGCGGTCGCGAGGGGCGAGCGCAAGGCCCTTGGAACTGGCAAATGCGGTGGCAATTGCATCATCGAAGGGGCGGTGACGGTCGAGAACTCCAACCAGCATCGTGACGGCGAGTTCGCGCGCGGCTAGTCCGGAAGCATCGGTCCGCGCCACAGTTATTCGCGCGCCGTCCGTGCCAGCGCGGTTTGCGGCTGCTCCGGGTGTGCGCAACTGTAGTGTTTTGCGCCCCTGCGGACGGCCACCCTTGCCGCGCGTTTCGTTCTTATCCGATTTATCCGACATCACCCGCCTCATTACCCGCAACGCGACTGCCGCGCCGGAGCCGGGATCGATTGCCCTGTGGCGGACCGATGGTCAAGGCGAACGTGCGTACATGCTCTCTGGCCGGCTTCCAGCCTATCCTACTGCGCGCCGGCTTGCCGTGCGCTGGCGGGCGTGGCGTCAACCCCACGGCCCGCGCGGCGAAGGACGGCGGGCATTGCGCGAACCCGACCACGGCCCGGAAGCACTATCCGTCGTCTCTCCGTACTCATTCGATGGCGAGGGTTCTGAGCCCGAGCCTGCGTTCGTTACACCCATTTCGCGGGCGAGTTTCACCAGCTCTGCGATCCGATTCTCTGTGTTCGGATGGGTTGAAAACATGTTGTCGACCCCGCGTCCGGTCAACGGGTTTATGATGAAAAGCGAGGCCATCGCCGGCACCGCTTCGGCCTGCTCATTAACGACGCGGCGGGCACGCGCGTTGATCTTCTCCAACGCCGAAGCAAGCCACAGCGGGTTTCCAACGATCATCGCACCCATGCGGTCGGCCTGATATTCGCGTGAGCGCGAAATCGCCATCTGCACGATCATGGCCGCAAATGGAGCCGCAATCATCGCGATCAATGCACCTACGAAGCCAAGACCGCCACTTCGTTCGTCGCGATTGCCACCGAACAGCATTCCGAACTGGAGATATTGCGCCATCATGGAGATCGCGCCGCCAATCGTTGCCGCAACCGTCATGGTGAGCGTATCGCGATTTTTGATATGCGCGAGTTCATGAGCAACAACGCCGGCAATCTCTTCGCGGCTCAAGACGTCAAGCAGGCCTGTCGACACCGCAACCGCCGAATTCTGCGGATTGCGGCCGGTGGCGAAGGCGTTGGGTTGCGGATTTTGCATGACATAGACGCGCGGCAACGGCAGCTCGGCACGCCGCGCAAGTCCATGCACAATGTCCACGAGTTCGGGCGCTGTATTCTGGTCGACCTCCTGGGCGCCGAACATGCGGAGCACCATTTTGTCCGACTTCCACAGACTGAAGACATTCATCCCAAGCGCTACGATGAATGCGATGACCATGCCGCCTTTGCCGCCCACTGCTGCGCCCATCGCGACGAAAATGCCGGTCAAGGCCGCGAGTAGCAGCGCTGTCTTTGTGTAATTCATGGGCATGTCAGCGGCTCCTGGTCATGGCAGAGGCGACATAAGATCTCCTGATAGGTCGCACCCGCCTCAGCAATGGTATATGGGGGAGCAATACTGCGGCAACCAGTGGTTCGGGTTCCATTAGGGTTGGTCGTATTCCGGCGCGGATTTGTTCGAGCGTGCTTTTGGCGCGAGTCCTGAAACGTTGAACGGCAAAGGAGGACAAACCGATGTCCGAACAACGCATGCAAAATAGTTCTGGAACCGCAGATGAGCTCGGCCACAGTGAAGCCTCTGGGGCAAGCAATGCCGCCGCTTCAAACACCACCGGCCCCGTTGCAACAAGTAACGAACAATTGCCCCAAAACGTGACACCGGCAGCGCTGCGGGCGCTGGCTGAAGCAGAAGAACGTCGTCGCCAGCAGTCCGAAAATGAAGCGAACCGTCCACCCGAGGTTGGCGGGCGCAATGGGCCTGATCCCGTCCGCTTTGGCGATTGGGAAAAGGGCGGCATCGCATCTGATTTCTAACGTTGTCGATAATTCTATATATTTCAATTATTTAGTCATTATTGCGCAGCACTGCCCAGACGCACGTAGCGCGCAAACTTCGAACGAATTTACCAATCGTAAACCATCAAATTGAATTAACCGCGCAGACCGCCGGCTTCGGGCAAAGGGGCATCGCGCTTGCTTGTCCGTGGACACCGCATTGGGGTGAGCCAGGAGCACGGCAATGGCGTTTAACCTGAAAAGAAATTTGAAAACGTTCCACGACGATGAGCACGGCGGCATTGCCATACTATTTGGGCTGTCGCTGGTTTCGCTCACAATGTTTGCCGGCTTGGCCCTCGATTACTCACGCATCAATCATGAGCGAACCCGGGTCATAGCCGCGCTGGATGCGGCGGCACTGGCTGGCGGCAAAGCGCTTCTTGATGGTCGCCTCACTGATGCTGACGTGATCGAACGGGCGCGCAGCTACTTCAACCAGAATGTTGCCTCGGCTGAGCGTTTTGGCGCGGTCGAAACGCTGGATATTCAGATAGACCGGGTCAAGAACGGCATCACCGTGACTGCAATCGTCGAGGTGCCGATGACGGTTGGTCGCCTAGCAGGCTTCGACCGCCTGGAGTTTCCCTTGACCGCTGCGACGGTGTTCAAGCAGCAGGACATTGAGTTGTCGATGGCGCTAGACGTGACCGGCTCAATGGGAAGTGCCGGCAAGCTCGACGCGCTGAAGTCAGCCGCGGAAGATCTGTTCGATATCCTGCTTCCTGACGCTGGAACGCCAAACAAAATTCGCATCGCGCTCGCTCCTTATTCATCGGGTGTCAATGCGGGAAGCTACGCCGCAACCGTCACCGGCGTACCCAATCCGGCGGGCAACTGCACATTCGAGCGCGCTCAGATCAATGACGTGAACGACAACGCACCTGCATCGGGCGATTATCTGAAAGCGGTTGGCTCGCCTGGCATCTACCCTTGGGCCACCTGCCCCACCACATCACGCATCGTTCCGCTGACTCAAGACAAGGCGCTGCTGCGATCGGAGGTTCAAAATTATATGGCAGGCGGCAGCACGGCTGGCCATCTTGGCGCACAGTGGGGCTGGTATTTGATTTCACCCAACTGGAGCGGGGTCTTCACCGGAGGCAATGCGCCTGCGGCATACAATGACGGTAAGACCGTAAAAGCCATGGTGCTGATGACGGATGGTCTGTTCAACACTTTAGGCGGTCGCAACCAAGGCGATTATTCTCCGGCTGCGCGCCAGTCTCAACGCCTCGCGGTTGACAATTGCTCCGCCATGCGTGCTCAAGGCATCAAGGTCTACACGGTCGGCTTCAAACTTGATGATCCGCAAGCATCGCAGACCTTGAAGGACTGTGCAGGAGTGCCGCAAAACTTCTTTGAAGCCTCCAACGGCCAAGAACTACGCAATGCCTTCAAGGCTATTGCTGAGCAAATCAACAACCTGCATCTGACCAATTGATACCTGCGTCATGGATCGCATTCGCATAGGGCGGCCCTTCAGTGCCGCCCTCAAGACTGACCACATGCGACGACTGCAGTTGAATTTTTATCGCAGCTTTGATGCGGGTGGCGATCGTAGTCTTGATCTCACGTTGATCCTTCCAGTGCTGCATCCTCGCGATCTGATACCCTTATTTGGGCCATGTTTTTCACGCCGAACCGCTGCACACTTCAGCTAAACATGCTCTATTGTGAACTGAGGGTGGCGCGGATCTCGTCGGCGACGGGTTCGTGACTGAATGCGCGGTGCAAACGGGAGATGCGGGCTCCATGTCTTCACAGAAGCGTCGGGGCGGGCGCGGACGCAGCTTTGCCAAGTTTCTTCTTCTTGTACTCATCGTTGCCAGCGGCGTCATTTCGCTGTGGTTCGGTGTTGTGCCGAACGGGATCAATCCGCTGCCCCGCCTGGATCTTGCTGTAGCTCAACCGTGGTTCGTCAATTTCCGTCTGGCGGCCCTTCGGCGCGACCGAGCGCTTTGCACGGCGACACTCACCGAGCCGCAGATAACGGCCCGATCTGTCGACGACAAATCGGTCGATAACGGATGCGGGTGGGAAAATGCCGTGCGCATGTCGCAAGCTGGCGGCGCAGACCTGTCGGTTGGTACGCTGACATGCGAAATGGCGGCCGGACTTGCCTTGTGGGTCACGCACGATCTGCAGCCGCTCGCGCAGAACCTTTTCGGCTCGTCTATCAAGCGCGTGGAACACATGGGCGGATTTGCTTGCCGTAACATCATCGGCTCGAAGGTGCTTAAAGGATTCCGCAGTCAGCACGCTACCGCCAACGCCATCGATATCGCCGGGTTCCAACTCGCCAACGGGAAGCGCATCAAGATCGCGCGGGATTGGAAGGGCGATGACGCCGAAAGCCGGTTTTTGCGCGAGGCGCACCGGACGGCGTGCCGGTATTTCCGTATTGCCCTCAGCCCGGAATTCAATGCCGCGCATCACGATCATTTCCACTTTGACCGCGGACCGTTCATCAGGTGCCGATAAGAAGCGCTGCCGATGACGAATTTACTCAACTGACAAATTTGAACACGCATTCTTAAC
>JBATLU010000201.1:0-3862 GCA_049289475.1 Pontixanthobacter sp.
TCCCACACCTGCTACCAGCACCAAAGCAACCGGCAGCCAGCTTTTGCCGCCGGGCCGTTCGGGGAAGCGGAAATTCGGTCCGCCCGGACCGCCGCCGCCTTTGCGCGGCCCTTCCGGACCGCGTCGCTTGAAAATATCTTCGATATTGGCGGAACGGCGCGGTTCATCGCCGCCGCTTCCGCCTGGCAGCCAGGGATTGCGCGGACCGCTGGGCTTGTCGTCCCCGCCGGAACCAGCATCTGCTCCGTCGCCCCCGTCGGACCCGTCCGATTTGCCGCCCCATGGATTTTTGCCAGCCATTGCCAGCCCGATATTTTTCGCAAATGCGCCAATTGTGCTCATGAACCCTTTATAGGTGTCGATTGTAGGAAAAACAGGGGTTGCGTGCCGGAATTTGCTGCTAGGACCATCTCCATGAACGAACAGGCCTTAAAAGCGCTCCTGCCAGACTCGGTCGCGGCGCGCGTGCAGACAATCAAGTTGGCGGATGGAAAGGTTACTCTGGTGCTCGAGGCATCAGGTTTGGACGAGGTCCAGCGGGCCGGTCTCGAATCGGCGGTAAAACAGATCATCGGCGAAGCTGACGGGGTGGATGAAGTGCGCGTGGCAATGGTTGCGGAACGCGCGCCGGCACCGGCGCCGCCGCGGATAGTCGCGATTGGATCGGGCAAGGGCGGGGTCGGCAAATCAACCCTCACTGCCAATCTTGCAGTCGCCTTGAAGCGGCTGGGGCATAAGGTCGGCGTGGTCGATGCGGATGTCTATGGCCCCTCGCAGCCGACATTATTTGATAACAAAGGTGCCAAGCCCGAGGGCCGCGACGAAAAGCTCGTGCCTGTGCCCAGCCGTCACGGTGTATCGATATTGTCGATGGGCCATCTGGTCGAACCCGGAAAGGCGCTGGCGTGGCGCGGACCCATGGCAGGCAATGCGATGGCGCAATTGGTCGACGCACAATGGGGCGACACCGAATTGCTGTTGATCGATTTGCCGCCCGGCACAGGCGATGTGCAATTGACTATGCTGCAGAAATTCAAGCCCGAAGGGGCAGTGATCGTATCGACCCCGCAAGATCTGGCGCTGATCGATGCGCAGCGCGCGGCCAATCTGTTTGAAACGGGCAAGGTCCCGATTATCGGACTGGTCGAGAATATGAGCGGCTATGCTTGTCCGCATTGCGGCGAAGTGAGCGACCCGTTCGGGCGCGGCGGGGTGGAAACCGCAGCAGAAGGCACAGGCATCCCTTTTCTCGGACGAATCCCGCTGGCGTTGGAAATTCGCGCCGCCAGCGATGCCGGTTCGCCGCCCGCTGCGGGCGATGGCCCCGAGGGCGAGCCATTTCGCGAGATAGCGCGCAAATTGTCTGACTGGCTTGGCGATGCCGCTGTGCGCGAGGCCGGGCTTTCGAAGGAGACCGTCTGACCATGGCTGTCAGCCGCCGCGGAGTGCTGATTGGCGCTGCTGTGGGCGGCGGGCTTCTGGCCGCATGGGCATTGCGCCCGCGCAATTTCCCGACCCCGTTAACCCCGGGCCGCAATGAATATGCATTTGACGCATGGCTGAAAATCGCCGCCGACGGGGTCATAACTGTCGCGGTCCCGCAATTGGAAATGGGACAAGGGATCAGCACCATTTTGCCGCAGATTATCTGCGCTGAACTGGGGGCAGATTGGCGGCAGGTTGCAGTCGAACCTGCCCCGGTCAGCGGCGCCTATGCCAATATTCCACTGGCTGCCAAATGGTCCGCTTTATGGATGCCCTTTGCCCCCGGACTGGCTGATGAGCCTGACGATCTGGCGGCGGAACGCTTTGCCCAGATAAGCCGCTTTACCGTCACCGCTGATGGAACCTCGCTCGCGGCTTACGAGACGCCGTGCCGCGAAGCTGCCGCTTCGGCGCGCAGCGTGCTGGTAGAAGAAGCGGCAGAGCGGTGGGGTGTCTCGCCGGAAGAGTGCGATGCTGCAGGCGGATTTGTCGTCCACGGCGACAAGAAACTGGCCTTTGCCAAATTGGTCGAAGCGGCATCACAGCGCGATGCGCCTGATCCCCCGCTCTTGAGGCCGTGGCAGGCCGCCGAGCGGCCAGTTTTTGGGGAAGCAGAAGAAGAAATCGCTTATCCGCGGCTCGATCTGCCATCCAAAGTCGATGGCACACATTTGTTTGCGGGCGATGTTCGTTTGCCGGACATGGTCTATGCCGCGATCAAACATGGGCCGGTGGAGCAAGCCGAATTGACCGAATTCGATGCCGCAGCGGTGTCGGGTAATGCGCGTGTGGTTACGGTGGTCAAGGGAAAGCGCTGGCTTGCGGCAGTGGCGACCGATTGGTGGAGCGCGGACCAAGCGGTGGAGGCGATGAAGCCGCTGTTCGCCGTTTCGCATGTCGTCGATAGCGCCACCGCGCAGGAGGCTTTGGCTAAGGCAGTGCGAAACGGTCCGGCGTTCGAAATTGCACGGCGCGGCGATGGTTCGGTCGATAACCCCGATCTTGCGCGCCGGTATGAGGTTGCGCCTGCGCTTCATGCTACGCTTGAAACAGCCAGCGCGACTGCGCGCTATTCCGACGGAAGGCTTGAATTGTGGATGGCCAGCCAGGCACCCCAACAGGCGCGCGAGGCGGCGGCAAAGGCAATCGGTCTGTCGGCCAGTGATGTTATCCTTTATCCGATGCCCGCTGGCGGCAGTTTCGACCGTCGGTTGGAAAATGACCATGCGATTGAAATCGCGCTGATTGCGCGCGAGGTTGCGCGCGACAGGCCGCGCCCGGTCCAGCTTGTCTGGTCGCGCTGGCAGGAACATTTGGCGGGATTGCCGCGCACCCCTGCAGCGGGTTTGCTCTGGGCCAGACTGGTGTCGGGCGGGAACGGACAGATCGAGGCATTGCATGCGCGAATTGCTGCACCCGCCACCGCCCGCGAATTCGGCGAGAGACTGTTCAACAACAAGACAGCGGTCGCTGCACGCGAAGCGGTTTCGGGCATTGCCGACCCGATGGCAGTTGAAGGCGCTCTGCCAGCCTACGGCATTCCGCTGGCAGTGGTCGAACACGCGCCCACAGACATTGGCCACTCGACTGGGCGGATGCGCGGCAATGCACATGGCTATACCGCATTCTTCATCGAGAGCTTCATTGACGAAGCGGCGTCGATGTTCGCACGGGAGCCACTTTCATACCGCATCGAAATGCTCGGCGGTGATCCGCGTATGGTGGCGTGTTTGCAGCAGGCAGCCAGGCTGGGTGAGTGGGGCGGCGGCCGCGACCAGAGCGGGCAGGGCATTGCTTGCCACCGCATAGGAGAGGGCCGGATTGCCTGCGTCGCGACCGCGCGGCAGGGCGAAGGCGGGATCAAAGTTTCCAAATTGAGCGCGGCGGTTGATATCGGCCGGATTGTCAATCTGGATATCGCGCGCCAACAGATTGAAGGCGGGCTGATTTTCGGCCTGTCGCTCGCGCTGGGATCGAGCACGCATTATTCTAACGGTCTTCCGACCAGCCAGCGTTTGAGCGATCTCAACCTGCCGCTGCTGGCCGATTGCCCTGAAATTGCCGTCGAATTTATCGCCAGCGAAGGGGAACCGTACGATCCCGGGGAACTCGGCGTCGCGGTAAGCGCTCCTGCTATTGCAAATGCGCTCCATTCGGCGACCGGGCTCCGTTTTCGCAGCCTGCCGCTGTTCTCTGAAGGGTTTTAATCTCGCCATGACTTGGCAAAAACAACAACTTCCATCGGGTCATCCGCCGGTCAAAAGCGGGCAAGTTGGCGTGCTTCTGGTCAATCTCGGCACGCCAGAGGCTGCCAGCCCCAAGGCGGTGAAGGTCTATCTCAAGGAATTTCTGTCGGACAGGCGCGTGGTCGAACTGC
>JBATLU010000202.1:0-1599 GCA_049289475.1 Pontixanthobacter sp.
CCGCTAAATAATGGCTTTGCCTGTTGGCTTTTTACTTTTGCGGAGGCGGCGAGAAAAAAAGATTTAGGGAATCTCTTCTTCACCCTTCGCCGCCGCGATTTTTCTGCGGGTGTCGCGGATGCTGGACCATGCGCCGTAGGCAATCAGCGCGGCGAGGAAGAACCACACCCAAAGCGGGATATTGCGTCCGGCAATCGCCAGATAAATATAGGCTGACACAAAGCACAGCCCCGCGCACATCGTCGGCAACAGCGTCGATTTACCCGCCTTGGCATTGCGCACCAGCCAGCCGATGCTGAGCAAAAAGAACGGGATCGCGCCGACATAAATCGCGCCGAAAATATAGGGGTTCACCCCGTCTTCCGCGCCGAGCGAGACAAACCACTGGTTGATCGATTCGAGCAATGTGCCCTCCTGAAGTTCGTCTCTTATTCGGGCCACTCGGTGAACCGGTTACAGCAGCTTGGCGATATCTTTTTCGATCCGCGCGGGCGTGTCTGTCGGGGCGTAGCGGCGCACGACCTTGCCTTCGCGGTCGATCAGGAATTTGGTGAAGTTCCATTTGACCGATTTGCTGCCCATCAATCCGGGCGCTTCGGCCTTCATCCAGTCGAACAGCGGGCTTGCGCCATCGCCATTGACCTCGATCTTTTGCATCAGCGGAAACGTGACCCCGAAATTGACCTTGCAGAACTGGTCGATTTCCTCCGCATTGCCCGGTTCCTGCCCGCCAAACTGGTTGCAGGGAAAGCCGAGCACTTCAAAACCCTGATCGCCGAATTTTTTATGCAGTTCCTCCAGCCCGTCATATTGCGGGGTGAAGCCGCATTTGCTTGCAGTGTTGACCACCAGCAGCACCTTGCCCAGCTTCTCAGACAGATCGAGATCGGAGCCATCGGGCTTCTTTACGCTGAATTCTGCAATGGTGGTCATGGGGTAACTTTCTGTTTGGGGCGGTAGATGAAATCGAAGCTGGTTTGCCAGTTGAGGCCGTGATCATAGGATACCCGCCCGAATTGCGAAACTGAACCATCAGGATGCGGTGTATAGACCATTTGCACAAGCCCGTGCCGGCCGGGACCGCCAATGTCATTCCAATATCCGGTTAAGGCGATGCCATCACCCGCGCGGCCACCCATGAATTCGACCCTGCCCGGGCTGGAACCAACCCATGTCTGGTGCCAGCGAGCTGTACTGGCATCGTAACTGTTCAGACTGCCGCCCGTTCCGCCCTTCAGCGGCATCCAGCTTTCACGGATTGCGCAGCCATTATAGAGGCGTTCGATGGTGCTATCGGCAACTTTGACTGCCGAGCCATTGGGATAGACATCCCATTCGCCTACCCAAAAGTCGAAATCGTCGTAGCCCGGACCCTGACAACTCGGTGGTGGTACCGGAGGGGCTGACGGAACGTTTGGCGGGATGGTGCTGGCAGTTTGCAGCAATGCCAATGCTGACAGAATTGTAACCATCACCCGTCTCCTTCGCGTAAATCCAGTTCAGTCCTGCTATCCCAATTTACCGTCATGCAGCCTTACCACGCGGTCCATCCGCGCGGCCAGCCGCTCATTATGCGTGGCGACCAGCGCCGCGCTGCCC
>JBATLU010000203.1:0-2193 GCA_049289475.1 Pontixanthobacter sp.
CGCGTGCCCTGCGCGAGGGGGCCAAACTCCACAAAGAGCGGCGGCGGATCGTACTCGATGATGGCACCGTGTGCGATGTGCCGCTGGTCTGCCCGCATCAGGGCCTGCCATTGACCTGTGAGCCGGACAGCGAAGGCGCCATGACCTGCCCCTGGCACGGTTACCGCTTCAATGCGCGCACGGGAGCTTGCCTGTCCGGCCAGATCAAGGGGTGGCGGGCCGGTTGAACGGCTCAGCACCGCAAGATTCTAGCGGCGCTCTATTGCTGCGTATCGAATTGTCCCACTGCAAACCCATTAACCGCGCTCTATCTTAGTCTGCTTTTGGGACTGACGAACAGGCAGCCGAACGACCGATATGAGGGCGCAAAATACACCCAATCGAGTTTGACTGTTATCCGGTATTAAGGTGGGTTCTTCATTCGCTCCAGAAGGTCGGCAAGTTTCGGTACCGGTATGCCGATTTGGCGCCGACCCACCTCATCCGCAAGCGCGTCAAGCATTTCTGACAATTTGTCGCTCTCATCCTTAATCCAAGGTTGACGCATAATATCAATCAACAGATGATCCCAAACACTCACCTGTTTTAAACGACCAACAGTCTCAATTTATCTGACGACGAACAGTGGGCCGATTGCGGAATCGCAAATTCAGGGGTGAGAAGGGCGCAAAGCTGCCGTTGAGCAAGTGCCCCTGTTGCGGACATCGGTGTCATTCCATATGAGGTACGCCAGCCCGCAACGGACTGGCCCTGCGGGCTTCCGAAACGGACTGGCGCTGCCAATCGGCACAAGGAGAAATGACCAATGTCGTCCAATCACATGACCGTTACCGTGGATGCAATTGGTTTTCCAAGATTGCCCTGATGGTCTTGATAAGACGATTGGCTGGCGCGCTCGCTTTGCCGTTTGCGTTGTTAGCATGCTCGACTCCTGCCACGGAGCCGGTTGAAGCGCACCTGGCCTCGCCGATTGACACCCCCCCTGCCAGAATCAGCCCGAGGCTGATCATGTACAAATCGACACCACATCGAAATCTATTTGTGCATATTTTTCAACCTGATGCGCGGGCCTTCCCGGGCAAGAGACCGGCGATTCTGTTTTTCCATGGAGGAGGGTGGGTCGAAGGAAATGCTGAACGGTTTTACGACCAGGCCCAACATCTCTCGGAACTTGGAATGGTGGCCATTTCCGCAGATTATCGTATCAAGACCATCGATGGCACGGCACCGGACGCGGCGCTCGCCGATGCAATCTCAGCCATGCGGTTTGTCCGGAAGAATGCGGATGTACTGGCGATAGATCCTGAACGGATCGCCGCAGGTGGCGGATCGGCGGGTGGCCAATTGGCCGCTGCCCTGGCAACAGTTGACGGTTTCGACGATCCTCTTGATGATCTGGAAGTATCGAAGCGTCCATCCGCGCTCGTGCTGTTCAACCCGGTCATAGATAATGGGCCCGAGGGTTACGGCCACGATAGGGTGGTCGATTATTGGGAACGGTTTTCACCGATTCACAATATTCGACCTGGCCATCCCCCTACGGTCATCCTTCTGGGCACTGCGGATCAATTGATACCGGTCGTAACCGGAAAAACGTATTGCGAGAAAGTCCGCGCCGTTGGAGCGGAATGCCGATTGCATCTGTATGAAGGTCAACCTCATGCATTCTTCAATCAGCGTCGTTCCAAAGTTTATTACCAGAAGACCTTGGACGCCATGGACGAGTTCCTGCGTTCAATCGGTTATCTTGACCCCAAGTGAAGAAAGCAGATTCGAGCTTTTGCTGTGAACAGGACATCCGGCGCAGTAAGCGCAGTACGCGCAGTCTGGCGGAGCGATTGAAGTGAACAAGACTGCTCCAACGGGTTTTCCTGGCTTGCGGCTTGCGGCGAAGATTGCTCCCATAACGCACCCAGCGGCCCAGCGTCAGAATCATGTATTGCTTGTTTCTGTGCCGTTGATTTCCGTTCCCGATCGCTGGCGAGACTTGCGAATTTCTGCTAACAATTTGATTTAATAATGCCTATCTGTGGGCTGTCAGGGTATTGTCTCACTGCGGCGGACCCATGAAGGGAGATTTAATAGGATGACGATTGGAGGCCGAAATTCGGATATCAACGCGCCAAAGCTCGACCGTGTGAATTTCTTGGGTTCGGGCCTTTCCGGCACCAATCTTCAATGCGGCAGCTCGCA
>JBATLU010000204.1:0-2968 GCA_049289475.1 Pontixanthobacter sp.
TCGATGATGTGCCGGGCGAAGATCAGGAAGCCCGTGTGGCCCACCATGTTGTCGTCCGGGCGCAAGCATGGTTTGCGTATCGGTGAAATTCTGCCGTTGCACGTCTGCCGCGTATCGGCTTGCATCGGCCTGCGTCTGGGCTGCCTTTTTTGCGCTATTCGAGCCAATGAAAGCGCCAGCGATAGAACCAATTGCGCCGAGAAGGGAGAGAACCATAACAAGCTCCTGTTCATTCAGCCCGCGACTGTTGGCGGGATTGCATCGTCTGTAAGTGTGCCGGTGGCCGCGCTCAGGTCGCCACCAGTGCCCCTGTTTTCCGGCCATGTGTCGGCGAGAACGTCGCGGCTACCGAGATACAGCAACGGCGCGCTGCCTGTCGGTCGCTGGCCTTGCAGCCCTAGACATTCCGGCTTGCCGTCTGCCGTGATGAATTTCCGCCGAACGCTTTCGTCTGTAAGATCGAGATAGGTTCCCGGCTGGAACCAGACTTCCGCCATTGACCCGCTGTATTTTGACGTGGCCGTAAAGTTAGCGCCGATGTAGATAGGCGGCGCGCCTGTTGCGAACGCGATATTTGCGTTTGAATATGTTGTCACGGTAAGCGCCATGTTCGCATCGTCAACGTAGATACGCCGCTTTGCCGTGTCGCTCAGGTCGAATGACATGATGACGTGGCGCCAGCCGTCAGCCACAGCAAGCGCGGAACTTGTCGTCCTCAGGTTTAATCGTGTGGCTCCACCACCTGCGCCGAAAACGGTAATTGTGGCCGATGGCGTTGTGCGCGTCAGACTGAAGCCAGATGACATGCTCATGATCGGCAGTGAACTTGCGTCAGTCGCGGCCTTCATCCATGCGGAAAACGTGAATTTGTTGCTGTCTGCGGCACCAACTGGTGCCGATCTCGATAGATAAGTTGACCCGTCGAAAACGACGCCGTTCGGCGCGTATTTATCAAACACAACACGCTCGCCAGCGTAAATCCGTTTGATCGCCTGCCCGAACAGAGGGGCATCATATACCGATGTGCCGCCATGTGTGATCGGCATCAAGTTTCCTCGATGAAATAGATAGTGTTTGCGTCATATGTTCCAAGCGCGTCATATTCCGCCTGCGTAAGCACTTGATGATTGACGGATGCGAGCGTGCCAAATTCCGGTAACCCGTCGTCGCCAACAGGCAATTCGGCAACAGCCGTATTCAAACCCTCAAGATCAGTCGCATTGCTGTCCAACACCGCCGATGCGCGCTCAATCTGCTCGAAATACAAATGCCACGGTGGCGTCAGCCATCCGCCTGAATCGAGTTCGAACGGCTGACGAGGCATCTTGATCATGCTCGCACAACCTCGGCCCTCACATCGGCGAGCATGAACGATCTGGCGACCGCCGCCGACATGGCAAACTTGAACCTGCGCCCACCGCGCCCTGACGTTCCTAGCCGGTTAAACCTGACGGGAACAGAATATTCGCCTACCTGCCCTGTGGATACAACACGCTCGCCTGACCATGTGTTGCCGCCGTCGTCGCTGAATGTCAGCATCAATTCAGGATCAAGCGTGACGGAAGCCGCCTTGAGAACCTCAACGTCAACTTGGTGAATAGCAAGCCGGTTGGGATATGCGCTAAGGTCCGGTGTCGTCACCTCACACCGGATCACCGCGCCGGCCTCGGTGTACGTGTCACTGTCGAGGTAATTCAACGCGCCGCTTTCCTTGTCGCCTACGATCTGCTTGCCGAATGCGCTGACATGAGGCCACGCACGCCAGTCGTCGTGGTCGTATGATTTGCGCTCGTGCCAAACGCCGGTTGCCTGATCGAAAACCCATGTCCATGAGGCGGAAGTCAGGACGTAGAATTTATGGCCATCATGCGAGTGCGAAAATCCGCGTATTTCGCTCATGTCTGACAGTGACGATATGGCGCGTTCAACGGCGTGTGTTGATACTCTCTGCGGAGAGTAGCCAGCACCGCGATACACAACGCCGTCATTGCCAACCCAATGCACTGCATTGTCGAAAGACACAACGGAATGTGCCGCCCCGCAACCACGATCGATGAACGTGCCGCCAAGGCGCGTGAACGGAAAGTCACTACCCCCGGAATTGGTCCATATTTCTGTGGAAGTCTCGCCGAAAAGCCATAGTTCAGACCGATCTGCAAAGCCGCGCACCAGCCCGTCAGGTTGCGCCTCTGCCGTGGCGAAGTCGAGCGCGTCATTTGACGTTCCATCATTCAGCGCGGAAATCTGAAACCGTCCATCGGCGAACGTCCAGACGAAATACCCGTCAAGAAATGTGACGCTGTTCGGGGCATCCAGCAACGTCAACAGACTGATTGCATCTGTTGTCGTATTCAGAATGTAGCCGGAACCGGCAGACACGACTGCAATCTGCGGCTCGTTCGCGGCATTGTGCGCCATGAAAGCCGCTGTCGAGCCGGGAATCGTGCCGGTAATGCGCGTTGCCGTGCCCGCAGAATCGATCTTGTAAACGCTGGACAGGTGCAGCGAATAAATCCGCGCCGCATCGTCAACATGGATCAGACCACGGCTCGGAACGTCGCTAGGCGTCGAGAAATTGACTTGGCCTGGAATTGCCATAAGGGCGACCGGGGATCTGTTCTCCGCGCCAATATCCTCAGCAAACATATTCACTACACGGCCTTCGCCGTGGAACTTGTAGGCGCCGGGATTTGAGCGGAGCGGAAACGGGAGTTTCATCAGTAGAACACCGTGGCGACGGTTTCGCCGTTGTGTTCCTCAGATGAAATGCGCCGCAATCGTGCCTCGCCATCGCGTGCTAGAACAACATATTCGATGCGCCCAAAATCCGGCGCGGAATGCCCCGCGACATAATCGACAAGCGCGCGGAATACATGGTTTGGAATGGCCGTTTCCGACCAGAAGGCAACGCCCTCCGTCTCCATTTCCTGGTACAAGTCGGAATACAAATCCTTGACAAGCGTTGCAT
>JBATLU010000205.1:0-8766 GCA_049289475.1 Pontixanthobacter sp.
AACACCGCAAGCTTGCCGCATAATATCAACCAACAGATGATCCCAAACACTCACCTGTTTTAAACGGCCAACAGTCTCAAATTATCTGACGACGGACAGTCTCCTCTACCAGGGACACTTCGCAAACCCTCAGAATAGGCTGTTTTGCGCGCGCCATTTCGGGTGGATTTCCTACAGAAATATCATCTAATTGCTGTGATTTATAGGCACGAAAACACCGCTTCTCGGTTCTTCGATGGATCAGGAAACTAATCGCACCGAACAGGTTATTTAGATCGCGCAGCATCTGGCCTGTTCACTCATTGTGCATCTCAAAGGCCAAGGTACGGTGGTCCGTTACAGCGTGATCTGGCAATTGCTGTGGAGGCAGTCGACGGGTTGGAGAACACCTGATCGTTCCAGCAAAACCCACCTCAGGATAATAGGTTGCATCCTCAATTGGCATTGTCCGCTATTCGCAATTTCGCATGATTGACACCGGTTACCTAAATTACTACTTTGTCTTTCGGTATGAAGGCCAAGGGTGAGGGTCCGGTTCTGTCAAAAGCAATATTCTTTGCCGCCAATAGCAGGTTTGCGGGCTGCAATTTTGCTCGTGTCAGCGGAGACGTCGGTCATTCGCAATATCAGCAGGCTGCCTGCGTCGCACACGTCGAAGGACCAAATGCATTGGTTTTCGCGCCCTCATCCTTTCGAAGTACAGGGAAATTGATCTGATGGTAGTTCGCAAGACAATAAGTTTTGGACTTAAGTGCGGACTGGCGTCGATTATTCTTGGCGCTCCTTTGGCTGTTATTGCCGAAACAGTGCCGTTGCCGAAGATACTCACCGACCGCGCTACCATGGTGTCAGCGCCGCTCCCTGACTTTTCATACGCTGGATATGGCTTTGGTGTTGCGGCAATATCTGACGATGCCGGAACAGTTGTGGATGTGACCGATTTCGGCGTTATTCCCGATGACGGCCTGGATGACAGCAAGGCGGTACTGCGCGCGCTGGCCGTAGCTAATGCAGTGGAGGGACGGGTCACACTGCGTTTCCCGAAGGGGCGGACTCAAGTTACAGAAGTGCTGCGGATCACCCGAAGCGATATCATCCTCGATGGGGAGGGTGACAATACCGGCGGCAGCGAACTCTATTTTCCCCGTCCGCTCAAATTGATTGATAAATCGCACGACTACGACGAACTGCGTTCCTATCTGGTTCGGGAGAAGAAGCAGCAGGTCGAGCCAGAGCACAATATCGATTACTTGTTCAGCGAATACAGTTGGGCAGGCGGCATGCTATATGTTGGGCCAAGTGGTACCCGTCCTGTATCTTACGACGCTTCGAAAGATGTTCGGGACCCCGTCTTGGCCAATGGAAAAGTCGGGCGCCAGTTCGACCGAACGCTGCGGGTCGATGACACATCGAAATTGCAGGTGGGTGATGTCGTTCAGGTCCAATGGTTCTCCGTTGATGGTCCCGACAGCCACATATTGAAATCGCTGTATGGCGATACTGATTTACCGATCGGTTCGCACCACTGGACTTCGCCCAACCGGCCTGTTGTTGTCCAATCGACGCGCATAACTGCGATTAAGGGGCAAGCACTGACGCTTGGCGACCCATTGCTGCACGATGTCCGGTTGGACCAGCCGGCAGTCGTCGCCAAATGGGAGCATCTCACCAATGTGGGCATCCAGAATTTGCGCCTCCAATTTCCCGAGGCACCGTCGTTCGGCCACCATCTAGAGCAAGGCTATAACGGGATATATATGACCGGCGTGTTTGATGGCTGGATACGCAACCTTACCATTGATCGGTCCGACAGCGGAATCTTGACTGACAATGCGGCCAGTATCACAATCTCCAACATTACGACCACGGGCGACCATCGCGCACACTACGCGATCCACGTCGGTTCGGTGCATAATGTCCTCGTAAAAGACCTTGATGTTGAAAATCCGGTTATCCATCCTCTCAGCATCAACACTCGGTCTACGCGTTCCGTATATTTGCGCGCGCAGGCAGCCTCCCATGCGATGATTGATCAGCATAGCGGTTCAAACCACCAGAATCTGTTTGACCAGGTGACGCTCAATATTGACCCAAAGCAAACTGAAAATGGTTGGATGTACCAATTGTGGGTCGGCGGCGGAGCACCATATTGGAAGCCGGGGCACGGCCTTTATAATACGGTCTGGAACGCTCGTTTGATCGTACCCGACACGGTGCCGCAGGATGCTCTGGTTACGATTACCAGCGGGCTCGAAGGACCGGGCGAGCGTATTGTTGGGATGCACGCCAATCGCAGGATTGCGGTGAAGTACGATCCCACGCCCTATTTGGAGGGTTTGAACATCCCGGTCGCTGCAGTGCCGTCGCTTTATGAATATCAACTTGCGCGGAGGTTGCACCGAAAGCCGTGAATTGAGGCGGCTGGGGGCGGCACGTTTGACTGAAACCAACATCGCCTTCATGGAAAATTGGTATATCATATTGGTGTAGTCATAAAGGACGGTTCATTAAAGATATTGTGACCCAATGGTATGCTAAAAAGGTTGACCAAATGGTATATCGTTGGCAAATGAACGAAAAATGTGTGCAATAAATGGGAGGATTTCATGAAATTCAATGAGTTAGTCGCTTGTCGTTCTGCAAGCCGCGTCGGCGCCTCAAGGCAATTTGTAAGAATCCTCCTGGCAGGCACTGCCATGACGCTTTCCGGAACTACGGTATTCGCGCAAGACGGGGCTGCAGACAAAGCTGCTCCGGCTGATGATGTCATTGTCGTTTCCGGCATTCGCAGTTCGCTCCAGAGCGCGCTCAACGAAAAGCGCAGCTCGGACAATTTGGTCGAAGTCATTCAGGCGGAAGATATCGGCAAGCTGCCCGATCAAAACCTCGCCGAAGTTCTCGAAAACATCACCGGTGTTCAAATTACCCGTCAGGCAGGCGTGGGTAACGCGGTTCAAATTCGCGGTACGGATGCTAACCGGACCGAAATCAACGGTGCCTCCACAGTGGGATCCGGCGCAGGTCGCTCAGGTATTAGTTTCGACGATATCCCAGCATCGATGATCTCGTCGGTAGAGGTCATCAAGGTTCCTGAAGCGAAGACAATCGAAGGTTCGGTTGGCGGCACGATCAATTTGCGGACAATCCGCCCGCTCAGTCTTCGCGAGCCGCTCATTGCAGGGCGGGTACAATATGAACGCAGTGACCTCGCCGATACGACTCTTCCGAGGATATCTGCAACCCTCGGTAATAAGTGGGAAACCGGTATAGGGGAAATTGGTATCGTATTGGGCGGTAGCTATAGCCGCACTGACGTTGCCAGTTTTGCACCGCGGGTCGATCTTGATAACGCCCGGCTTGCATCCACTGCGGCTAACCTTCCAGGCAGCAACGCGAACCAGAATTTTAACTATCTGCAGGTCCAGTTCCTGCAGCAGGAAGTGAACCGGTATAATTATGAAACTAAAACCGGCACTGCTGCGCTGGAATGGAAGCCGACTGACAATCTGCGGCTTTACTTCGATGCGACGCTCAACAATCAACAGCGTGCGCAGGCTGGTAACCGGGTCCAGGTCTCGGGCGTCTCTGGTGCTGTAAACACTGCCAATCACACGGGCTTCCAGACACTCAATCTCGGTTCGATTGAAACCCCGACCGGGGTTGTCGATCTCGGCACCATCCAAGCCACCACTGGCGGAACGATCGGCATTGTCGGGGCCAGCGGGCAAACGCTTGATCCCAACCTTCGTATGTCGAGCGACACCGGTTCGCGTGTCACCCGCAGCCGGATATATGATACCGGCTTTGAATGGGAAGGCGAGAAGCTGACTGTTCGCGGCGAGTTGGCACTTTCGACGTCAAAATCGACCAATCCCAACTTCTCCACGACTTTGGATTTTATCAACCCGAACAGTGTTCAACCTGTTTTCGGTAAGGGCACGCTCGACAATGGAACCCCGATTGCATTTGATCTGACGGGTGGCAGCATCAGGTCGGGCATCGATACATCCAGCCCGTTCGCGCCCACTACGGCGCAATTGCTCGATCCGGCAAATTATCAACTGCAACAAGTTCAGCAGAGCGCAAACCGGGCGGATAATGAAGAGAAAGCCGCGCGTCTTGATTTTTCCTATGACACTTCGGACTTCATATCGTTCATTAAATCCGTCGATTTTGGCTACCGATGGAACCAAACATCTGCTATCCGGAATACACTTGTTAACAATATCAGTCTGACTAACAACTCCACGGGGTCGTCGAACCGGTTCAATCGACCCGAAGGCAATTTGTTTGCTGATCTGCTGATTGCTGCGCCTAGCAATTTCAACGCAGCCGACGGGCGGACATTATATTTCCCCGACTTCCTGATCATCGATGGCGGTCAGGCGTTCAATGACCCGACATCTGTTCTGGCTACCTTGAACGCAGCAATTGCCGCAAGCAATGCCGCCAATCCTCAATACCCCGCGGTGCCTATTTTGGATGGTCCAACCGAATCCGCGACCGGGTTCTTCAGCATTAAGGAAAAAACCAACGCGGCCTATTTCCAGTTGAACGCGGACGCCGAACTCTTTGGTATGCCGGTGCGCGGTAATGCGGGCCTGAGATGGTTGAATACCAAGCTTACCTCGACAGGTAACAACGTCATCAATGGCAATGTGAGCGGGTTAATCGTTAAGGGCAGTAGTTATAATTTCTGGCTGCCCCGATTCAGCTTGGTGCTCGAACCCGCCAACGATGTCATCGTTCGCGCAGGTATAGCGCGTGACATTCGGCGTCCTGACTTTGACTCCTTGTCGACCTCTTATTCTTACTCCGGGTCGGCAACCGGCGTAACTTCCGGGGGCAATCCCAACCTCGTTCCGGAAGCTGTTTGGTCGTTCGATCTTTCTGGCGAGTATTATTTCGCACCATCGAGCCTGTTCAGCCTGGGCGTGTTCCACAAGAAGCGTACCAATCTGTTCGCGGATACGGTCGATGCCGCACCATCAATTGGCACGAGTGCTGCTGGCAATCCGCAATATTCGATTGATCCAAACTGCCCGGGCGGCGGGATATTCAATCCGCTTCCTGATCGGAACCTGTTCAGCGCCACTGCCGGCAACGGTATCTGTCAGGGTTTGCAGTCGAAATTCAACGTCCCCGGATCGACGACCCAGACCGGTGTCGAAGTTGCATTCCAGTACGATCTCTCTGCCTTTGAAAGCACGCTTGGCTTCGCGTCGGGCTTTGGCTTCATTGGAAACTTCACTTACCAAGAAGTTGGCGGCGCGAAATCCTATAATGAAAAGGTGCTCGACGTCGGTAGAAAGACCGATATTGCGCTCGGCTTTGCTCAGGGCTCGCTGTCTAATGTCGCGCCGCTCACCAACCTCTCGAAGTATTCCTATAATACGACCCTGTTCTACGACAAATTCGGGTTGAATGCGCGGATACGCTATACGTGGCGCTCCGCTTACGCGAACTCGGATCAGTTCCGCTGGAATATGCCGATTATCGCCGGCGCAAGAGGGCAGCTTAACGCCAGCATCAATTACGATCTTACCGACAACATCAACATTGGTGTCGAAGGTATCAACCTCACACGCTCTGACCAGAAGCTGTTCTGTGTCAATGAAGACGCAGTGCTGTGTTTCCAGGGCCTGACGGATCGCCGCCTCACTGCTGGGGTAAGCGTAAAGTTCTAATCAGAAGAGCGAATTTGACTGGGGCAGCAAAGTTAGACTTTGCTGCCCCTCGTTTTGTTAGTTCAAATTGGTATGTTAAATTGGTGTAGTCAAAAAAGAAAAAACTCCTGCCGATTGGTTGACATACGGGTCTGTGTCTGACTATTAATTCCCAAGCGCATAGAGCTGCGCATCATGACAAATGGGGGAATTATGACTTTCGCAACATCCAATTCAGCACGCGTGGCTCGTTTGGCTTCGGTTTTGCTGTGCAGCGCTGCGGGGCTTGCGTTCGCTCCGCTTGCCATCGCGCAAGAGGCCGGGGTAGATGAGGACGATACCGCTTCTGTCACAACCAATAGCGCCGATGTGATCGTGGTCGAAGGCATCCGCGCGACAATCCAGAATTCAATCGAAGCGAAGCGTGCTTCAAACCAAATCGTTGAGGCATTGTCGGCGGCTGAGATCGGCGATTTGCCGGCGCTGTCGATCGGTGAGGCAATCGAGACATTGACCAGCGCCGCGTCACACCGCGAGCAGGGTGGTGCTACCGAGATATCACTCCGCGGCTTGGGCCCGTTCCTCTCGTCAACAGTCGTGAATGGCCGTGCGGCAACCAATGGCAGTGGTGACCGATCGGTCAATTTTAGCCAGTTCCCGTCGGAATTGTTCAACAAGCTGGAGGTCTATAAGACCCAGTCCGCCAGCATGATTGAAGGCGGTGTTGCAGGCCAAATTTCGCTCAGCACCGTTCGCCCGGTCGACTATGGCAAGCAGCTAATCCAGGCCGAAGTCAAAGGCAATTACAACGCACATAACTTCAACATTGCCGAGGACCAGCGGCTGCGTGACTACGGTTATCGCGGAACGGTCAGCTATATCGACCAGTTCAAGGTCGGCGATGGCGAGGTTGGTATTTCGCTCGGATATTCCCGCAACGTGCAGTCTAATCCCGAGCAGGAAGCCAACGTCAGCGGCACAGTGAATTTCTGTAAACTTGATCCCACGGACAGGAATTCCGGGGTCTATGATGATGCGAACTGCAACTCCAGTTATGACCCTGATCAACCCTTCGTGATTGCTCATAATTCCTATTCATACCGCCAGAACAGCACGGATGATGTGCGCGATTCCTTCTTTGGCGCTCTGCAATACAAGCCGACTTCGGATATCGATATCAATCTCGATTTCCAATATTCCAAGCGGCTTTATAAAGAGCGTCGCAACGATCTGAACTTCTCAGAAGGCCGCCGAATCGATGGCGTGGGCGATGCCAATGCAATTCCTGGATATTCACTTCAAGTCAGCCCGACCGGCGCATTGCAAATGTTCACTGGCGAAACCAATGTTGAAACCAACAGTGAATATTTTGAACGCGATGAGGAATATTACGGCGGCGGCTTCGCGCTGGATTATCAAGTTTCTGACCGCCTGAAGCTGTCGACCGATTTATCCTATTCACGCACTTACAGGATCGAAGACGCGGTGCAGGTTCGTATGCGTATCCAGAACCAGATGGATATCGACAATACGGGCGTGGTCTATCCGCGCGCGCTCGAAAGCGACTATGTTTTCAATCCTAGCAAGCCAACGCTGACCGGAAATACGTCAGACGACAAGGTCGAAGCTGCCTATCTGATCCAGCAGAATGGTTCGCAGATTTTCAATATGGTCGTCCAGAATTTCGACGTCAATAATTACGGCTATTTCGCCGATAACGCCCGTACGCGCTACGATCTGGAATCAGAGCGTACCAATACGATCTTCTCCGGCCGGGCCGATGCGGAGTATGAATTGGAAGGCTTCTTCTCGTCACTCGAAGCAGGGGTTCGTTATCAAGAACTGAAATATAAAGACGTTCCGGGTGCATCTGGCGCCAGCAGAAATGAAGTGGTCTATTCGAACGCTGCCTTGGCTACCGCCAATCGGGCTTGCCGGACAGCGTTCCCAGAAAGCGGTTTTCTTTCAAGCGTTTCGGGCGGTAACCCGCTGATTACCAACGTCGATGCAGCGGGTAATGTAATCAGCACCACCAACACATTCGCGACGTTTGATGCGCTCTGCCTTGCGCAAACATTGGAGCAAAACGATCCCCATGGTGTCGAATTCGATTCCAACGGTGTGCCGATCTATCCGACCGGCAATTTCGACTCGATCCAGAACAATAATGTCAACGAGAAGACTTGGGCTGGCTATATCCAAGCCAATTTCGACGGCGAGCTTGCGACAGCGCCTGTTCGCGGCAACATTGGCTTGCGGGTAATCAATACCAAGGTCAATTCTACCGGCTTCCGCGGCACATTGACGTCCTCGTTCCGCAATGACGGGACGATCATGATCACTGAAGACCAGACCTCGCTTACAACCGTATCGGGTGGCGGCGAATACACCAAGTTCCTCCCGAGCTTCAATATGACGATGGATTTGGGTGACAATGTCTTGGGCCGGTTCGCTGTATTCCGCGCAATGTCTCGGGCTGATCCGTCATCGCTTGGCTATGGGCGCAGCTTTAATGCGCTGTTGGATGACACCGCCACGTCGGTCGCCGACGCAATCGGTACGGCCAGTGCATCGGGTAACCCGTTCACCAAGCCTTTGATGTCGTGGAACTTCGACGGTGCGCTCGAATGGTATCCCAACGACGATACAATTCTGGCTGCAGGCGTTTATTATAAGTCGTTCAACGGCGGATTTGTAAACAGTAGCCAGACCGAAACTTTCGTTGTCGATGGTCAGCCTTTGGACACGATCGTCACGACAACCAACACAGATGGTAAGACCAGCAAGATTGTCGGCTTTGAAATTTCCGCTGCAAACCGGCTGAGCTTCCTCCCAGCGCCGCTGGATGGGCTAGGTTTCAAAGTTGGCTACAATTATGCCAATTCGAACTTCAAGTTCGAAGATGAAGATCTTGGCTCGTCCAACCTTATGGCCGCTGACGGCACCATATCCCAACGACGGGGCGTGGTAAGTCCAGCGGGCTTGTTTGGTCTGTCCAAACATGTGCTCTCAGCGCAGGTCTATTACCAACTAGGCGGTTTCGATTTCCAAGGTGTTTACAAGTACCGCAGCAGCTATTTCCAGCAGTTCATCGCAACGC
>JBATLU010000206.1:0-10495 GCA_049289475.1 Pontixanthobacter sp.
AACACCGCAAGCTTGCCGCATAATATCAACCAACAGATGATCCCAAACACTCACCTGTTTTAAACGGCCAACAGTCTCAAATTATCTGACGACGGACAGGCAGTCGAGGCCGGAGCGGCTAGTATGATGGGAGGGTCGGACCAATGAGCTTAGATGAACTGCGTGACGCCCTCGTCGCAGCCGGCTGCAAGCAAGATGCGCAGGTGATTGCGCTAATCACCGCTTGCATTGAAGGCGGTATCGATACCGGGTCGGAGATCGTTTCGACGGTTTCCGGCCTTGGTTATGACAAGCAATACGTTGGCCTGATGCTGTCAAATAATAAGGGCGGCAGTGCTGAGCGGCATCGCTGGTTTCGCGACGCGGAAGGCCACTACAGTCTCCATCTCGACTAATCTAACACCCCGACCCTTCATGGCATTTGCTGTGCGGGGTCGGGGCTACTTTTTCTCTTTCATTTTTGCTGTTTTCACATAGGCTTTTCTTCCAAGGCAACTTTTATTGTTGCTTCGAAGGAGATCGATGTGCGCAAATTCGCTTTGGCCTTAGGCTGCTTAATTTTGGCAAGCCCTGCTTTTGCTGACGACATTGGAGGTGTTCGAGAGAAGCCACCGGAATTCACTGCTGAAATAGAACTAAACCTATTTGACGTTGAACGTTGTATCATTGACACGGACAATATCGGCAAGCCTTGGGTTTACCGCCAGCCAGATAGACCTAACGAGGTGATGCTGGTTTGGGAAAGCTCAGATTTTGGGAACGCAACCGTACTTGAAATGAAGGGTTTGAACCGAATTACGATGAAGTTTTGGGGGCGCAATAAAGTGTGGCGCAAGGTCCAGCCGTGCATCGGTCGATCAGAGAAAGATGTTACCTAATATCAACTCACAAGATGAGGCCAAGTCGCCGCTGATCTAGGTCGCAAGTTGTACTAAATGTTCTGTCGGTTCAGACACCGTTCTATAAATTTTTTGAATCCTGCGCTCGAGGCGTAACACAAAAAGGTCTGCTTCAATGATACTTCCAAATCCGACACACGCCAATTACACTAGCTTGTTGACAGATATTGAAAGAGGCTTGGTCAAGATACCCCAATTTCAGCGCGATTTTGTATGGACGACAAAAAAATCAGCGGCATTGTTGGATAGTGTGATCAAAGGCTATCCAGTTGGAACTTTCATTTTTTGGTCCACACAAGACCGGCTGAGAAGCGTGAGGGACCTTGGTAATACAAAGCTGCCCGAGCCGAAAAAGGGAGAAACAGTATCGTTCGTCCTGGATGGGCAGCAACGTCTTACAAGCCTATACGCTGCAATTCGAGGAGTAACTGTTGAGCGTCAGTCAGGGTATTCAGATGACTTTTCGCAGATGGTAGTCAATCTTGATGCTAATGACGACGACCAGATTGTGAGTGCCGATGATGAAGGTTTGGAAGACAACGCTGTCATCGGCATAAATACCTTACTGAATGGATCTTTCACTGAATTGGGCGCATATCCAAAAGAGTATCATAACAAAATATCTGACTATCGGAAACGTATTGAAAGTTACGATTTTTCAATAATCCAAGTACGTGATGTTCCGATCGATGTCGCAACCGAAATTTTTACGAGGATCAATGTGGGTGGGAAACCTCTAAGTGTTTTCGAAATTATGGTTGCGAAGACTTTTGACGAACCAAAAGATTTTGATTTGTCTGTTGAATTTGGAAATTTAGTCAAAAAACTGACACCTGTAAATTACGAAACCATATCAGACGCTACCCTGCTGCAATTAGTTTCCCTTATAATTTCAAAAGACTGTAAAAAGCAGTCGATATTAAAACTCAAAAAAGAAAAGTTCATTAGCGTTTGGCCTCAAGCCGTTGATGCGGTTGAGCGAGCAGTAGACTATTTTCGGCAAACGTATCGCATACCGGTTTCGAAGCTTCTACCGTATAACACTCTACTGGTCCCGTTTGCTTACTTTTTCTACCATCACCCTGAAAAACCATCTGAAGAAATGCGCCCATTGCTTGAAGATTTCTTTTGGCGTTGCTCTCTAGGTGGGCGCTATTCATCTGGCGTTGAGGGCAAACTCGCTCAGGACGTAAAAAGGATCGAGAAAATACTAAAGGGCAACACCCCTGATTACGATTGGTCGATTGATATTTCGCCCGAATTCATTATCGAAAACGGTTGGTTCAACGCGGGCAGAAGTTCAATAAAAGCGATCTTGTGCTTGCTAGCATATCAGCAACCCAAATCTTTCAATGATAACTCACTAGTCAATATCAGTAACTACTGGCTGAAACAGGCCAACAGCAAAAACTATCATCATTTTTTCCCACGATCATATTTGACCAAAAGGGGTGAGGAGGAATGGCGGATAAATAATATCGTCAATATTACTATTGTTGACGATTACCTCAATAAACGTGAAATTGGGGCAAAAGCGCCTTCCAAATATATGAAAAAGTTTGCTAAAGAAAATGTAAAATTGGCCAAAGCTATGCGCTCTCATCTAATTTCGGATATTGAAAAATATGGGATTAACGATGATGACTATGACTTGTTTCTCTCGAAGCGAGCGACTGCAATTTCTAAGGAACTGGGGAAGCGTTTGATTCTTCGTTCAATTGATGAGCACGGGCAGTCTGTCCGCAGCGACGACCTGGAAACTGAGCTCATGAGCGTAGAATAGGTGGGTTATGATAGAACACATCTATACACATGTTCACGGATATAGACAGGCGGGCCATGTTATCAACAAGCTCTCCGCTTGCTTCTAAGCTGTGGTTATAGTTGTTTCTCAAATATGAAATCCCCCTGCAACCAAATTTGTGGAATTGACCAGCCGACCGGTTTCTGCACCGGTTGCGGTAGAACCGTTGACGAGATCGCAGAGTGGCCAGCTGCTGCTGACGAGCGCAAGCAACAGATTCTCGCCAAGTTGCCTGCACGGATCGCCGAAATACCACTCGCTGTTTTTGGTGGGGTATAGCGTGGGTCACTTTTCAAGTGTGTTTCCTACCAAAGCGCTTCCAGTAGTAAACAGTCGAACTTAGCTCCTAACGCACTTTGGGTCTGCCTTGGGTCGTGGGAGAAGTGCGTAGGCAGATTACCTTCATGACATTGATATATAATGACTAAACCAAAATCCTCCCTCGATTTCGTAATGATGGGGTCAGAGGTTCGAATCCTCTAAGCGCACCAGTTTTCCTTGGGTCGGCAACCAATCTGACACTGGATTTGCAGCATTCTCTGGGTCAGAATGAGGGCGGCTAACATCCGGCAATGAAAGCGATGTTCTCACAATCTCGCCAGCTTTGTGATTTTGCAACGCTTTGGTGGTAGGCTGCCTCTTCGTTGTCCGGAGGTGGCAAATGGTGTGGTTTCGATTGGCCTTGATAACGGCGATGTGCAGCTGTGCATTTGTTTCGCCCGCCGTCAGGGCGCAGCCTGATGCGGGGCAAGATACTCACCTGCCAGCGGCTCGCGGCGATCCCACGATTGTTAGAGTGCGGCTGGCGAGCGAATTGGGAGATGAAGCCGCAGCAATAGCCAGTATTTTTTCGCACGATCCGAACTGGAAGATCGAGGAGCCAGCTGACTACGAAATCCTGCATGACCCGCAATTCTTCAAAGACTTTGTACTGGTTCCGGTCAAGCGCGAGGGCCGCGCCGTTCCGCCGGCTTTTTCGGAGCAACTCAACCGCGACGGTCCGATGGATGCCCGGGCGATCCTCGATTTCTACGAGGAGCCATATAACGAGCAATATGCATGGGCGTCGAATGTGCCACATCCGATTTACCTTGGTAGCTTGGACGAAGACGAATTTGAGAACCGTCTGAACTCAATCACTGCGGCGATAGCCAAGCGGCACCGCCTGCTGGCGATGGAAAGCGGGCCCGAACGCCGGACAACCTCTGTCTGTGTAAGCCAAGAACGTCCGCCGACCGGATATTGTGGCTATCGCAATTCGGAAGGATTGCTTGAAATTCCGCGCGGTGTTCCGGCGACGATTACAGTGAAACAGGAATGGAAGCTTGACCGCAATGTATATGTTCTGGCGGTTGCGCCTGATGAGAGCATTAGCCTGCTGTTCTCGAGCGAGCCGGACGGTGCACCCGCGTCAGTCGAACCCGGATATCAAGCTGTAGCCTATGTCGACAATGGTGATAATCCGGGCAGGTTCGACCAGCTCGGCCTCTACCGCATCGTAACAATTGCCAGCGAGCTTCGAGTCAATCCTGCTTTATTCGGTTTGGCGGCAGGCGCATCTATACCGGCGCATTGGTGCGAAAACGCGCTTGAGAAAAAACTATGCGCGATATTCACATTAGCGCGCGATGAGCAATCCAATTATTTCGATATTGGCGATACCGACGTGGCCGTAACCGACGTGTTTTCCACCGAGCCAATCTGGCCAACCGGGTACGTCGTGAACGGGTTTGGCGTAAATAGAGAGGACGCGCTGTGGCAGGTGCAATTGTTCCGCCCTGTCAGGGGACCGCCAGAAGGGATTTCCGGCCCGCAGACGGGCAATGCCAACCGCCTCAATTTCGAAAAAGCGCATCATTGTGGCGGGTCCTATATCGGCGACGGCTTCATTGTGACTGCCGCGCATTGCGTGAACAAAGAGCCTTTGGGCAATGCGAAGCCCGATTTGTTCGTGCGGATGGGCACGACCAATATTGTCAGCGGCGGGGCCACTTTCGGGATCGATTCCATCATGATCCACAACGGCTACAAAAAGCCGGATGATTATGATGACATTGCCTTGATCCGGATTGATCCGGGCCAGATGGCGGCGGTTAACAATTTGGTCAAACAGGGGGCGCTGAGTTCTATTTCACTGCAGTCCGGCGAAGTCAGAGAGGGAACCGATCTGCTGGTGACGGGGTGGGGGTTTATGGGGCGGGCGGAAACCAACAGCCTGATCGATATGCAAGGAAATACGCAGCGTAGCCCGCGATATTTGCAAGGTGCATTGTTGAAAGACCAGCCTGCCAGTTCTTGCAGCAAGATCGGGGCCTATTCAGGATTTAAGCTGGACAAAATTGTGTGCGCCAACAGCCCCGGGAAATTGCAAGATGCGTGTTATAAAGACAGCGGCGGTCCGCTGACGCGTGGCTCGGGCAGGAACAGGATTCTTGTCGGAATTGTATCGGTTGGCAATGGTTGCGCGATCGAGAAAGGCGCATCGGGCGGATATACCAAAGTCTCCGAATACCGCTCGTGGATAGCGCGCGCCAAGCGCAAGGCTCGCAGCGGAATGCGGGTATTTGTGCACTAAATTGCCGGCGGATCGCTCCGCCGGCAAATAGCGTTCTATCTTCAGATTATTGCGCCGTGCGGTCATCGGGACCGGTGCGTTCGTCGTCATCTTCGGCAGTCGCGTCAGCCGGTGCGGCGTCGTCTGCAGGTGCAGCAGCTTCAGCCATTGGCTCGGCGGTTTCTTCGGCAGGCATTGCCGCTTCTGTCGCCTGATCGGCTGGGGTCGCTTCTTCTTGTTCGGGCGTGCAACCAGCGATTGCCAATGCAGCACCTGCGACCAAAGCGGCCTTTCCAAAATTACGCATATTAATTCTCCTCATTGTTGATGCGTCTAATTCGCGAAACCCATTCTTTTTATTATGGCGGTGAATTCGGGCGCGCCCCTTAGCGGTTCCATCAAGGGGTCTTGGTATAGCTGAACCAGCCCGCTGTCACGCAGATCCCATGCCCCATTCAATGCAGCAAGCGCTTCTTTCAATTTTCCCCATTGGCCCAGAATCTGTGCATATTGATAATTGCTTTTGGCACCATACTCGCTTTGCAAAGCATCAAAATGCTGCTGTGCAGCGGATGGATTGCCGAGCTTGAATTCTGCAATGGCGCTGCCGGTGTGTTGCCAAACAGTCCGGCTTTCCTGCTTGAAGGAAGCCAGCGCACCTGCGGGGTCATCCATCGCAAGCTTCACCAGACCGATTGAATAATGGTAACTTGAAAGCCCATCCTGAATGCTCTTGGCCTTATCGTATGCGGTCAAGGCTTCGGTATAGCGGCGGGCATTATAGGCAATGTCACCGGTAGTCCGGAATGTTCTGGCGTTCAGCGGATCGAGCGAGGTTGATAGGTTGATCGCTTTGCTTGCGGCGGCATCGTCGCCCATGCGCGAACTGAAAATTGCAAAACGGCTCAGAACGTCGGCATCGCCTGCGCCCAATTCGGCAGAGAGCTTATAGGGCTCGCGCGCTTTGCCCATATCAAGTTGCCCAATGGTGATGGCATATCCGAGCACTGAATAACCATCCGCGAATTTCGGGGCGATCCCGACGGCTTTCCGCGCTGCCTCAATTGATTCCTTGAACAGTTTCGCACGTTCTTGCGGTGCGCCATAAAGATTACCGATGATGCCCAGCGAGCGGCTCCTGCCGGCATGGGCTGCAGCGTAATTCGCATCAAGGGCGATGGCTTCCTCAAATTTGGCAAGCGCCTGCCTGTCGCTGTTTTCGTCTATTCCTGCGTTGTATAATTCCCATCCGCGCAGGAATGCTTCGTATGCTGCGACATTGTCGGTCCCGCCGATCTCGCGCGGCGCATCTGTGTCCCCCTCCATCGCGGCCGAGAGTTCCTGTATGACAGCGGCTGCGATGGCGCTCTGGATTTCGAAAATATCCTCGATCGCCTGGTCGTAAGTAAAGGACTTCTGGCTGAAGCCGGTTTTGCCGTCGATCAATTCCGCAACAACGCGAATTTGGTCACCAGTGCGGCGGACATTGCCGTCGAGCATAAAGGCCACGCCAAGCTTGCGGCAGATGTCCGTGGCGTCCTTTCCGCCCTCACGCGCGGCGTCGGATGATGTTTGCGCCGAAACCTTGAGAAGCGGATTGCGTGCCAGTCTCGCGCGGACTTCTGCCGCCAGCCCTTCTGCGATATAGGCTTGGTCTTCACCGCGTTCCAATGCTTCGAATGGCAATACGGCGATGCTGTTTTGGCGTAGTTTGGTCCCCAATGCGCCCGAAAACCAGGCTGTCAGACCAGCTGCTCCGGCAAGCGCGACGCCGCCCCCGATCATGATATTCCTGCGCGAAACCGCAGGTCCTAGCGGAATTGCGGCTTTAGGTGCGGCCTCAAATTTCTGGCCCTGCAATGTTCGAATAGAACCTACCAGCCGGTCAAATTGCGGGTCGCCCGATTTTGGTAATTTTTGCGATAGGTCAATGCATTGGAACTGGCCAAAGCCAAGCGGCGGTTCGCTCTTGTCGATAGACACCGGCACAAGCCGGCCGCGATCACGCCCGCGCGTCGCCTCATCCTTTACCCAATGCGACTGAACTGATGTGCGCGACCACAAGACCACCACCGCGGTCGCATTTTCCAGCGCCTCTTCGGTAATCAGCCCGTATTTGGCGCCGCCATCGATCAGTCCGTCCCACCATACGTCGATTCCCGCTGCGGTGAGTGCTTCGATTATCGGAAGGGCGGCGGCCTGATCGTCGCGGGCATAGCTCAGGAAGATGTGCTCGGCTGGTGCCGGTTGGTCGCCATTATGCATTACGCGCTACCTCCCAACGCCAGACAAATTGCTCAGGTGCGACCCCGAACGCAAGGTATCACCATCAAACAGCTATTGAAACAGGGCTTTGATGTGACCGGCAATTGAGTTGCTGGCGGTGTGCTTGCGCCAAAGCAGCTCAATCTTCGCGGCCAATCTCCCACAATTTTTCCATCACAATATAGGTGAAGGACGCGCTCCAGGTGATCAGCACCAGCCCGTTCAAAGCTTCGAAACCTGCCAGCAACCGGATTGCGCCATGCGGTACGATATCCCCCATACCCAGCGTCGTATAGCTCGCGATCGAAAAGTAGAAATGGTCTGCCAGCGTTGCATGAGTTGGATGAACCGCGCCTTCCAATCCGCCAAAGCCGAAAAAATCAACCAGCAAAAATGCGACCGCATAGAGCAGGACTTCCAGCACATGCGCGATAAATACGCCAAATAAGACCGTCAGCAAAGGCCAGCGCAAATTCGCAGCCTCTTCCCTGATCTCGCGCGCGAGCCATTTGAGAATCGCGAAATGGATAATGAACGTCAAGGCGACCAGCAACGCTGTTATCAGCAAGGTCACAAACAGCATATGTCAGGCGCTCCTGTCGGTTCACTAAAGTGTGCGGGGCACAATGGCGATCTAAGCTCGGTCTTTTCGCCCATCTGACCAGCAAAGTCACCCGAAGTCTGTTCAAAGCCGGATTGCCCTTGCCCCTATCCATGCTAGACAATCAGGATGGTACACCACAATGCTGCGCGGAGAAATTGATCATGATCGGCCGCGAGCTGCATATTGGAATAACCGGTCACCGCGAAGGCAATGCCGCATTCGACGCCAACAAGCCGCAAATTAATGATGCGCTGATGCAGCTGCTGGACGGTTTGGCTGCATTGCCAGACCGGTCATCAGACCCGCAATTTTGCGAAATGCGTATCATCACCTGTCTGGCTCATGGTGCCGATCTGATGGCGGCGGGTATAGCGCGCGACCGCAAGTGGCCCGTCAGCGCGCCGCTGCCGTTCGGCAAAGATTTGAACATGGCGATCAACACGCCGCAAATGGGAAATCTGGAAGTTCTCGCCGCACTTGACGGGGTGCAGCCCCAATCAGAGGCGGCCAGTCAAAATTGGAAGTTCCTTTCAGAGCTAACCGAATACGCGCATTGCTTTGCCTTGGCCGAACAGGACGATCCGGTGCGTGCCGCAATAAAGCGCCGCGAGGATGCAGGGGCGGGTCTTGCCGCAATCAGCGTGGCCGAACTGCACGATATCGGTGCTCTGCTGGCCGAACGTTCGCATGCCGCCAGCATGATTATGCTCGAACAATCCGATGTTTTGATCGCGATCTGGGACGGGTCAACGTCCAATGCGCTGGGCGGCACACGCGACACAATCAACAAGGCGCTTCATCTTGATATTCCCGTTATCTGGATCAACCCATCGGATTGCAGCGCGCTGAAGCTTCTGATTGATCCGGCAGACCTTGTCGCCCGGCAGTTTGATGTCGCGCGAAGCGTTTCTGGTTTGATTATCGCTGAAGTGCATGAACGGGCGCAGCTCAGATGGGATGCAGTGACCCAAGCCGAAAGCCAGTTTGCGAGCAGCCAATGGCGCAACACTTCCGCGCGGCGGTTTCATATGTACCGCAGGATCGAGGCAATGTTCGGCGGTGGATCCGGCGGTTTTTCATCCTTGGTCCAGACCTATGAGCGGCCAGACGCCATTGCTGAAGGTGGCGGAAAGAAATTGCTGGAGCAGTTGAGCACGCTGCCGGGTTCCGATGCAAGCTTGGTTGACCGGATTGCCAAAAGGATATTGCCGCGATTTGCCTTTGCTGATGGCCTGTCGACCTATTTGTCCGATGCCTATCGCGGCGGGATGGTTGCCAGCTTCTTGCTATCCGCAGCAGCAATTGTGGGCGGGATTGCTTATCTGCCGTTCGTCAGCGCCGAACATAAATGGCCATTCGCACTGCTCGAATTTGTGCTGCTGCTGGCGATTGTGGCAATCACAATTGCGGGGACGAAGGGCAATTGGCATCGCCGCTGGTTCAGGACGCGGCGCGTGGCGGAATATCTGCGTCATGCCCCGATCATGATCTCGCTTGGCTGTGCCCGCGCGCTCGGCCGCTGGCCACATTCACGCGACGAGAGCTGGCCCGAGATTGCTTCCAGAATGCGCATTCTCTCGCTCGGCTTGCCCCAGATGGTGGTGACGCAGGCTTACTTGCGCAACCACCTCGAATTGGTTGTGCGCCCGTTTTTGCAGGATCAAAGCAGCTACCACCGCGCAAAGGCGGCGCGGTTGGAACGGGTGCATCATAATCTTGACCGCATGTCGGAGGTTTCGTTTGTTCTCGCTGTCGTCTCGGTGGGCAGCTATTTGTTGCTCAAATTGCTATCGGTTGCGGCAATTATCGACCCAGCGGTCCCGCTCGCTGTCAGCAAGAGCTTAACCTTTCTCGGTGTTGCCTTGCCCACTTTCGGTGCCGCTTTGGCCGGGATCCGGTATTTCGGGGATTTCGAGCGCTTTGCCGCAATTAGCGACATCACCGCGACCAAGTTGGAGCGTCTCGAGCTGCGTGCAGCCAACCTCGCATCGGGCCAAGAGGGGCATCTGGTTTACCGTGATTACGCCAATTTGGCGCATGCCATGAACGACGTCGTGATCGAGGAAATCGAAAGCTGGCAATCGATTTTCGGTACAAAGAAGATGGCTGTTCCTGTTTAAACTGGGCGGAGTGGTGTTTTGACGAGGCGCAAAAGAAAGAGGGAGCGAGGCTGTGCCCGCTCCCCCGTTTTCGTTTCAGTTTCGCTCCGGCGTCAGGCTGGTTTGCGTGCGAATATCCCGAAGCTGGCGATGATCGCGTAGCAAATCGCCGGAATAATCAGCGCCGTGGTCAGCGTGGTCATGTCGGCAACAAAACCGACGAGCAGAGGGACAATGGCGCCGCCGCAGATTGCGACGTTGATAATGCCC
>JBATLU010000207.1:0-8569 GCA_049289475.1 Pontixanthobacter sp.
CGCTGTTTAAGCGGATCGACCAGCAGTACCACGGCATCAGCAGACTCGGTCCCGTCCCATGCGGCGGTTACCATCGCGCGGTCGAGCCGCCGTTTCGGCGAAAAGATGCCGGGTGTGTCCACCAGAATGATCTGGGTCGAGCCGTGCAGCGCAATCCCCATCAGCCGTGCGCGGGTCGTCTGCGCCTTGGCGCTGGTGATCGCGACTTTCTGTCCGACGAGATTATTGACCAGCGTGCTCTTGCCCGCATTGGGCGCGCCGATAATGGCCACGATCCCGCATTTTGATATCTGGTTATCGGTCACCCGAATTTCTCCATAAAATTTTGTGCAGCGGCGGTTTCCGCCTCTTGCTTGCTCGATGCGGTCGCTTCGGCCTCGCCGACATTGGCGACCATAACCCGCACTGTAAAACTGGCCTTGTGATCGGGGCCGGAACGTGTGACGATCTCATATTCGGGTGGGCGGCGTTTATTGCCAGCAGCCCACTCTTGCAGCGCGCTTTTGGGATGTTTGGCGGTTCCGGCGGTGCCTTCGACCTGCCCCTTCCACAGTTGCTGGATCAGCCCTTTGGTCGCGTCGAAGCCATTGTCGAGAAAGGCTGCGCCGAGTAGCGATTCCATTATATCGCCGAGCACATTGTCGCTCGTGGCGGCGCCATCGTCGCGTGCCTGTTTGCCCAGTCTGATATGCTTCGATGCGCCAATATCGCGCGCGACTTCGGCGCAGGCGCCCTTGCTCACCAAAGCGTTCAAACGCTGCGCCAATGCACCTTCCGCGCCGCGATTACGGTGGAACATCCAGTCGGCAATGGTCAGCCCAAGTACCCGGTCGCCAAGAAATTCGAGCCGTTGGTAATCGCGTTCCTCGCCGGTGCTACCATGCGTCAGTGCTTCGACCCACAGCGCCGGATTTTGTGCAACGAAGCCCTGCGCCTCTAGCCAGGCCAGCGTTCGCTCCTCCAGTTCGGTAGGCGGTTTGCTCACAATCCGTCGCCAATCCGGTCGCTGCGCAGCGCGGTGAACCAGGTCCACGGAAGCAGCCATTCCGCGCTGCCATCGGTTGACCACATGATCACAGTAGCGCGGGCCACCAGTAGATCTTGCGAGACCAGGCCGACACCGCCGCCCGGCGTTGCCGGAAAGCGGCTGTCTTGCGAATTGTCGCGGTTATCACCCATCACGAAAATCTGCCCCTCGGGCACAGTAACCGGTCCGAAATTGTCCTGCATCATGTCACCAAAATCGAGCACATTGTAGCTCCTGCCTGACGGCAGTGTTTCTTTGAACTGCACGTAGCTGCAAGCAGCCGAACCATCGGGTTTGGTGATCGTTTGGGCGAGCGGGTGGCAAGTGGTGTTGTCCGACAGTGCAATCTCGAAATTGGCGACCGGTTCTTTGGGAATTGGCTTGCCGTTCAAAATGACCTGACCGCCTTGCATTTCAATCGTATCGCCCGGCAGACCGATAGCGCGCTTGATATAATCGCTGCCATCGATCGGATGCTTAAAGATCACCACATCGCCGCGTTCAGGCAGGCTCGCGAAAATGCGGCCCGGGATCAATGGTACCTCGCCCGGCAGCGAATATTTGGAGTAGCCATAGGCCCATTTGGACGCGAGCAAATGATCGCCATTCATCAGCCGCGGCAGCATGCTTTCGCTGGGGATGCTGAAGGGCGAGAAGATAAAGCTGCGAAACACAACGACGACGACGACAAGCTTGATCAGAAAGACGACAAAGCTGTCTTCCTTCTTCGCAGGTTTCGCGGGCGCAGCGTCTTTGCTGGCCTCTGCCACTTCGGTTTCGGCGGGCTCGGGTATTTCAGTCATGCTGTGAAGATGCTTTCATCGATTGGATTGTGGTATTTGGCATCGTTGCGAATGCAGAAAACCGGTTCGGGCGCGAATTCGTATCCGCAGCATTTCAAAGTCTTCCAAATCATCGCGGCAGTCCCTACGCGTTGAAAGCCCCCGTAGAAAGGATTTTTGCATGAGCGACGCGGTCCAAGCGATCTGGAAAGAATTGTCAGCGCAACCCCAGCATAGTTTGGGCGAGCTGTTCGAGGATAAAGCGCGGGTGCAGAAATTGACCGGCCGGATCGAATGGCCAGCCGATGAATTGGAGCAGGAATTGGCCGGGGAAGCCGGGATTGATACTGTTTCGGGCATTTTGTTCGATTGGTCCAAGACCCATCTAGACGAGCCATTGCTCGCTGGGTTTGAAAAACTTGCTGAAGCGCGTGGTTTCTCCGGCAACCGCGACGCGATGATTGCAGGCGCCAAAATCAACAATACCGAGGGCCGCGCCGCGACGCATATGGCGCAGCGCGGAATCGGAAATGAGGCCTATGTCGAGGAGGCCGAGGCGCTCCATCTGCGGATGAAATTGCTCGTCGAGGCGGTCCACGAGGGCGCTTTGGGTGAAATAAAACATTTGATCCATATTGGCATCGGCGGTTCCGCGTTGGGACCAGCGCTGGCGATTGATGCATTGACGCGCGATCTGGCGCTGGTCGATGTCCATGTCGTGTCCAATATCGACGGCGTCGCGCTTGAGCAGGCCTTTGTCGCGTGTGATCCGGCCACAACACTGGTGGCGGTCGCATCCAAGACCTTCACAACCATCGAAACGATGACCAACGCCGCCAGCGCACTCAAATGGCTGGCTGAAGGCGGTGTCAGCGACACTTTCGGGCGGGTCGTCGCCTTGACCGCCAATCCTGACGCTGCGGTCGAATGGGGCGTCGATGAAACCCGCGTTCTGCCGTTTAGCGAGACAGTGGGCGGACGATATTCTCTGTGGTCGAGCATCGGTTTTCCGGTCGCGCTGGCAATCGGGTGGACTGAGTTCGAGCGTTTCCTTCTTGGAGCAAGAGCCGTTGACGAGCATTTCTGCAATACCGAAGGGCGTGCAAATCTACCGCTCCGCGCTGCATTTGCGGATCAATATTATACACATATCCGCGGTTGCCAGACCCGCGCAGTGTTCGCCTATGATGAAAGGCTCGATCTGCTGCCCGACTATCTCCAGCAATTGGAAATGGAGAGCAACGGCAAGAGCGTGACCGCTGCCGGTGATCCGGTTGTTGGACCGACTGCACCGATTACCTGGGGCGGGGTGGGTACCGATGCGCAGCACGCCGTGTTTCAATTGCTGCATCAGGGTACGCATCTGATCCCCGTCGATTTCATTGCCAGCATTGCGCCTGGTGATACGCTTGACCCTGCGCATCACCGCATTTTGCTGACCAATTGTTTCGCTCAGGGCGCGGCATTGATGGCCGGGCGCGCAAGCGATGATGGCGCACGAAACTTTGCCGGAAACCGGCCGAGCGCGACAATGCTGTGCGATGATCTCGACGCCGCAACGCTAGGGGCACTTATCGCTTTTCACGAGCATCGGACATTTTCCAATGCGGTGTTGATGGGGATCAATCCGTTCGATCAATTCGGTGTCGAATTGGGCAAGCAAATGGCCAATGCGATAGAGGCCGGCGGCCAGAGTTTTGACGCGAGTACCGAGGCGCTTTTGGAAGCCGCAGGTTTGGGTTGACGGAGTGGACGTTAAACTTCTGTGACATAAAAAAGAATGTTTTGTGAAAAATGCCATCCACGCGTAGGGCGGGTTTGCTGCTGCGGTCATCGCTCAGGCCGAAGAACCGGGACCCCAAATGGAAGACACTGCCCAACCTAAATCTGTCCAACCAAAATCTGTCATGCCGAATGACAGCGGGCCGATAGACAGGATTCAGCAGAATCTTCTCGCGCGTTCTGAACGCCGGTTACTCAATTATCTATGCGGACGGATGCCGGCGTGGGTCACACCTGATATGCTCACGGCAATTGGAATGGTCGGCGCATTTGCCGTATTCGCTGGATATATCGGTAGCAATTACAGTCCTGAATGGCTGTGGCTCGCGATTGCGGGTTATTTTGTCCAGTGGTTTGGCGATTCTACCGATGGCAGCCTGGCCCGGTTCCGCAAGATTGAACGACCGCGTTATGGCTATTTCCTCGACCACAGCTGTGACGGATTGGCGACGACTTTAGTGGTAGCCGGCATTGGCCTCAGTCCGTATGTCCGGCTCGAAGTGTCTTTAATCGCGCTTGCGGGATATCTGCTGCTGTCGATCCACGCCTTCCTGTCGGTGCGTGTGCTGGGCGAACTCAAACTGTCCTATTTCAACGCCGGACCGACCGAGCTTCGTTTTCTGCTGCTCGCTTTGACCTTGGCGATGATGGGGTTCGGTACTGGCCCCGGCTGGTTCGGTGCGGTTTCGGGATTTGATGTGTTTGTCGGCGGCATGGGACTGCTGCTGATTACCATGTTTGTCCTCCAAACTTTCGTCACTGCACGCCGGCTTGCAATTGAAGAACCACCTGCACACCGGAAATAGCGCGCTTTCGCTCGCTTGATGAAAGCTGGCTGAAACCTTTCATCGCACTCAAACGAAGTGCAAAGCAGGCGCAGCCTTTGCAAAGTAGCTTTGCTTCGCCATATCGCCTCTTCATCTGAGCGTTAAACAGGAATTCTGCATGTCTGACTATGATTTCGACCTTTTCACGATCGGTGCGGGATCAGGTGGGGTGCGGGCCTCGCGGGTCGCCGCTGCGCATGGCGCTAAGGTTGCGGTGGCGGAAGAATACCGTGTTGGCGGGACCTGCGTCATTCGCGGCTGCGTGCCCAAGAAGATGCTCGTCTATGGCGCGCATTTTGCGGAGGATTTGGTAGACGCAAGGAATTTTGGTTGGGATGTTGGGGAAACCAAATTCGACTGGATCCGGCTCCGTGATCATGTTCAGAATGATGTGACGCGCCTCAATGGTCTATATACCGAGACGCTGGAAAACCACGATGTCACGATTTTCCATGAACGAGCGGAAATAACCGGCGACCATCAGATTACCCTGGCGAGCGGTAAAGTGGTCACCGCGGAATATATTCTGATCGCAACTGGCGCAGAACCCGCGCGGCTCGACTTCTCCGGCAGCGAGCATGCGATTACCTCCAACGAAGCATTCCATCTGGAGGCGGTGCCTCAACGTATCTTGATCGCAGGCGGCGGTTATATCGCCAATGAGTTTGCCGGTATTTTCCACGAGTTCGGCAGCAAGGTTTGCCTCCTAAATCGCGGCGATCAATTGCTGCGCAGCTATGATGATGCGCTCAGCGACCGGCTGCTGAAGATCAGCATGATGAAGGGCATCGATTTCAAGTTTAACACCACTTTCAAGTCGATCGAGAAACAGGACGACGGCACGCTGCTGGTCAAGCTGGACGGATGCGATGATCAGGTGGTCGATGTGGTGATGTTCGCCACTGGCCGCACACCGCATACCAAGGGACTTGGCCTCGAAACGGTGGGGGTCGAACAAGGCAAGATCGGCGAGATTCTGGTCGATGAATATTCCAAAACCAACGTCGATTACATCTATGCTGTCGGCGATGTGACCAATCGTGTGCAATTGACGCCGGTGGCCATCCGCGAGGGGCAGGCGTTTGCCGATACGGTCTTTAATGACGATCCAAAAACCGTCAGCTATGATTGCATCCCGAGCGCTGTATTCAGCCACCCACCGATTGCAGCGGTGGGCATGACCGAGGGCGAAGCGCGCAATAGGCTGGGCTCCATCAAAGTTTACCAATCCGACTTCCGCCCGATGAAGAATGTCGTCGCGGGCAGGAACGAGCGCGGCTTGTATAAAATGATTGTCGATGCGGAGACCGATAAGGTCGTTGGCATTCATATGATCGGTCCAGAATCCGCCGAAATCCTTCAGGGGTTTGCCGTTGCGGTGAAGGCTGGCTTGACCAAGGCGGATTTTGACGCGACCGTGGCGATCCATCCTTCAATGGCAGAGGAACTGGTGCTGCTGCGTTAACGTTTCAGCCGCGCCAGACCGATGTCAGCCGGTGTGATCCCCATGCCCGCCAGATCGCTGGGCCAGTCCAGTCCGTAAACCAATGCTTTGGCCGCACGCGACAACGCGGGAGAGGTTTGCAAACCGAATCCGCCTTGTCCTGCCAGCCAGAAAAATCCGGGCGCGGCATCATCGTAACCCACGACCGGATGTCCATCAGGCGCAAAACTGCGCAGGCCTGCCCAACTATGTTCAATCCGCCGGATCGCGATGTCGGTGCCTTGCTGGACTTGATCTGCGGCAATTGCGATGTCCATCTCGTCCGTCACCGCATCGCATGGCTCCATCAGCGTTTCATCCAGCGCAGAGGCCAGTAAGCGGCTTGAGCCTTCGGGGCGCATATAAAAGCCGGGGCCGATGGTCTTGGTGAACGGCCAGTCAATCACATTCTGCCCCTCGGGCGCAGCGAAGGAAATAATCGTGCGGCGCAGCGGCCTGATGCCGATTGGCGTGACTCCGGCCATCTCGGCGATTTTGTCGGCCCACGCCCCGGCGGCGTTGATCACGCGTTTCGCCTGAAAAATTCCTGGGGGCGTCTCAACGATCCAGTGATCGCCCGAACGCTTTATAACCGTCACTGGTGCATCACAGACCAATTCCCCACCTGCCGCGCGCAAATCGCGGACATGACCCTGTAGCATGGCATCAGCATCAAGGCTGAGCGCATCGGGATCCAGCAGCGCACCGGTGAATCCATCGGCGCCAATTTTAAGCGCGGGAACCAGCGCCTGTGCTTCCTCCGCGCTCAGTCGCTGGTGGCCGGGTGTAAAGCGGCGCAGGACTGCTTCAAGTGCGTTAAACTGGCCGGTTTCATTCGCCCGCGCGATAAACAGGGCAGGGTGGGTAATGGCAGGCGGAGCGCGGTCGTCTTTTACGGCTGCGCGCAATGGTTCGCGGCTCAGCATTGTCAGACTGCGGATCAGCACATCGCCGATACCGAAATGGAGAAACGCGACGCTTCGTCCCGATGAATGCATGCCGGGCATCTTTTCAGCCTCCAGCACGATGACCTCACCATGCTGCGCGCAGCGTGCCGCCGCAGACAGTCCAGCAATTCCTGCCCCGATCACAATGGATTCGCAAATTCGCATGCCGAGGGATGTTCCTGATCAGTTTGTTCTTGGCAAGCCGGACCGCTAATAGTTCGCAATTGAGATGAGGAGAACTGTGATGGCCAAGACTGTACTCGTTACCGGAGGCACCGGATACATTGCGGGCGAATTGATCAAACAATTGCTGGCAAAGGGGTGGGACATCCACACCACCGTTCGCAACAAGGCGAAGAGCGAGGCTGGCCTGTTTGAACGTTTTGGCCAGCCGGGCGAGCGGCTCAAAGTGTTTCAGGCCGAATTGATGAGTGACGACGGCTGGGCCGAGGCCAATGCAGGCTGTACCCATGTCGCGCATGTCGCCTCGCCGCTTTCGGCGCAGACCCCAAAGGACGAAAATGATATGATCGTCCCTGCGCGCGAGGGGACGCTGCGGGCGCTTCGCTTTGCCAAGGCGGCGGGCGTTACGCGTTTTGTTCAGACCAGTTCTATCGCAGCAATCGCTTATGGCCGCGGCGATATGGAATATACCGTGACCGAGAGCGACTGGACCGATGTCAATCATCCGGACACCACGCCTTATGCCAAGTCCAAAACCATTGCCGAGCGCACTGCCCGCGATTGGGTGGCGGCGGAAGGCGGCGATATGGAGTTTGTCTCGGTCAATCCGGTGCTGGTGCTTGGCCCGGTCGATAGTGCAGATTTCTCACCCTCGGTCCAGCCGGTGAAAATGCTGCTGAGCGGCAAAGTGCCGCGCACGCCCGATGTCGGTTTCGGCGTTGTGGACACACGCGACGTGGCAGATTTGCACGTTCGCTGCCTCGAAACGCCCGGGATCGCCGGGGAACGCTTTATTGCGGCGGGCAAGTTCATGAAGATGATCGACCTCGCCAATGTTCTCCACACGGGCCTGACCCCGCAGGAAGCGCGCAAGGTTCCGACCAAGTCGATGCCGGGATGGCTCGCCAGCCTGTTCATGTTGGTCAATGCGGAATTCCGCTCGATCAAAAACGAGCTTGGCCGCGTGCGCCATTCGGATGCCAGCCATGCAGAAAAGCTGCTCGGCTGGAAAACCCGCGCAGAGGAAGAAAGCATTCTCGATTGCGCGCGCAGTTTGATTGACCTGGGAGTAGTAAAGCTTTGAACGCACCGGCTTGACCCTGCGGCAGGTGCGCGGCAAGGCGATTGCATAGGAATGCACAAGCAGCAGGGATCTGGATGTCAGCCAATATTGCCGAGATGGAACGCCGCCGAGAAGCTGCCCGTATGGGCGGTGGTCAGAAGCGGATTGATGCCCAGCATGCCAAGGGCAAGCTGACCGCGCGCGAGCGGATCGAGGTCTTGCTCGACGAAGGCAGTTTTGAAGAGCTGGACATGTATGTCGAGCATGATTGCACCGATTTCGGTATGGCGGAACAGAAGATTCCCGGTGACGGGGTCGTTACCGGCAGCGGCACGATCAATGGCCGGCTGGTCTATATTTACAGTCAGGATTTCACCGTGTTCGGCGGAAGCCTGTCCAAACGTCATGCGGAGAAAATCTGCAAGGTGATGGAAAACGCCATGAAATATGGCGCACCGGTGATCGGCATGAATGA
>JBATLU010000208.1:0-4116 GCA_049289475.1 Pontixanthobacter sp.
GAGCCTGCGGGAACAGGCTGGCGCGCACCGCAAGGACGCCAGGACGTTCTTCGCTCGCTGGGCGCAAGCATCGCCGCAACCCGCGAGGGCAACCCCGCACCTGATTCACGCCCGACAGAGCACCACACGAACCAAATATTGCCGGAACAGCTGTTTATCCCCTCGCAGCCCGTTCCGGCGATGCCCGACGCAGACGCGCCGGAACCCGGGGGACCTGGCTCGTTTTCCCCTCCCCGCGAGCCGGTCCCCCACCCTGATATGGACAAAGGAGAAAGCCAGTGACGCTATCCTTAGCCGCAGCGCGCGATGCGCTATCGCGCAGGCTTTTTGCCGATACGGCGCGACCCGAAAGAGATCGCGCGCATTTCGGGCTCGATATGCTCTCGGACTGGCTCCCTTACCGGGTCTATGACGAGGGCGCGAAGCTCTACCGCAATGCGCGCTCGAAAGGCTTCGTCCTCGAAGTCACCCCGCTGATCGGAGCTGACGAACAGACCGGCGAGATCCTCGGGCAGTTCTTCTCCGAAGGGCTGCCGCAGGGTGCCTGCCTTCAGGTTCTGAACTTTGCTTCCCCGCGGATCGGCAATGTCGTCGCCCCCTGGTTCGCCCCGCGCTACGAGCAGGGCGGGATCTACGAGGCCATCGCCAGGGCCCGGACAAAGCGCCTGTATGACCTCGTCTGGAATTCGGGCTCGGCGCATGCGCCCTTCCATGCCCGCAATGTCCGGGTGATCGTCTCGCTCGGCGTGCCGGTCCACGGCAGCGTGACCGATGCCGAGCTGTCCGAATGCCGCGAAGGCCTGATGGGCATGCTTCATTCGCTAGGGCTGCAAGCACAGGAACTGCGGCCGAACGGGTTGCTGGCGCTGATCGACGAGCTGACTTCGCCGACTATCGCGCATGAGCCGGATGTCCATGCCTGGAACCCGCACGATACACTCCAGGCTCAGGCAATCCGGCGCGACATCGAGCTCGAGGTCGATGATGATCGCATGATCCTGCGAACCGAACGGTTCCGCGAGACTGGGCGCGACGCGCACGGCCATCCCGAAGTTGGCGAATGCTACCCGGACCATTTCGACATGCGCCATTATGCCGTGCGCTCGACACCTGAACGCTGGGCGCCCTGGGAATGCGCGCGGCTCATCGGCGACATGTTTGCCGACAAGCTGCGTTTTCCCTGTCCCACCGCGACCATGCTGTGCCTGGTCTATCCCGACCAGGAAGCCGCCTCGGCGCGGGCCGGCTTCAAATTCATGCGCACGACCAGCCTCAGCCAAACCAAGAGCGCGAGCTTCCTCCCCAGGCTTGCCGAGCAGTCGGCCGAGTGGCGCCATGTCCAGGCCGAGCTTCAGGCGGGCAAAAAACTCGTGAAACTGTTCTATGGCCTCACCAGCATCTCGCCGCTCGGCCAGGGCGATGCGCATGAGCGCGTGATCAAGGCGATCTACAAGGCAGCGGGCTGGGACCTTGCCGACGAGCGCTTCCTGCAGCTGCAAGGCCTCGTCGCAGCCTTTCCCTTGAGCCTTGCCGACGGGCTTGCCGACGACATGGCACGCCTCAAACGCTTGAAGACCATGCTCTCGACCACGGCGGCGAATATCGCCCCGATGCAGGGAGAGTATCTTGGCGGGGCCATCCCGCATTTGCTGCTCGTCGGTCGGCGCGGCCAGCCCTTCTGGTGGTCGCCCTTCGAGAACGACGCGGGCAACCACAATATCGCGATCTGCGGCAAATCAGGTTCGGGTAAGTCCGTCCTCTTGCAGGAACTCTGCGCAGCCCTTCGCGGCGCGGGCGCCAAAGTCGTTGTGATCGATGATGGGCGCAGCTTCGAGCATTCGGTGAAGCTCCAGGGCGGCCGCTTCGTCGAGTTCACGCTTGCTTCGGGCTTTTCGCTCAATCCCTTCTCGATGGTCGACGATGTCCGCGCTCACGAGGACGAGGATTACCGGCTCGACTGCTTCGCGATGATCAAGGCCATGGTCGGCCAGATGGCCCGGCCCAGCTCCGCGCCAAGCGATACCGAGCGCGGCCTTATCGACCAGGCGGTGACCGCAACCTGGGAAGCGCTTGGCAGCGGCGCATCGGTCGATGATGTCGCGCTTGCGCTGCAAGGCTCGGAAAGTGAAGCGGGGCGCGATCTTGCGACCGCGATCGCGCCGTTCTGCCGCGGCGGCAGCTACGGCGGGTTCTTCTCCGGCAAGGCCAGCTTTGCGCTTGATGACGAATTCACCGTCTTCGAGATGAGCGACCTTGCAAGCCGTGAAGAGCTGCGAAGCGTGGTCCTCTCGGCAATCATGTTCATGACCGGCCAGGCCATGACGCGCAGTTCGCGTGCCACCAAAAAGCTGCTGCTGATCGACGAGGCCTGGGCGATGCTCAAGGGCGGCTCGATGGGCGAGTTCGTTGAGACCTACGCCCGCACCGCGCGCAAATATGGCGGCGCTCTCGCGACTGCCACCCAGTCGCTCAACGATTACTACAAGTCCGATGGCGCGCGCGCAGCGCTCGAGAACAGCGACTGGATGCTGGTGCTACAGCAGAAGGCCGAGACCATCGCCGATTTCCGCAGCCAAGCACGGCTCGACATGGACGATCGGACCGAGACGCTGATCCGCAGCCTCAAGCGCTCGGGCACCGAGTACAGCGAGATCTTTATCAAGGGACCCGAGACCGAAGCGGTCGGACGTCTCGTGCTCGATTCGTTTTCGGCGACGATCTATTCCTCCGATCCCGACACCTATGCCGCGATCCAGGAATGCGAGCGGCGCGGGCACAGCCTCGCCGATGCGATCCGGATCGTTGCGGGAGACGCGCAATGATGAGCTCGCATCTTGCCGACAGGATCGAACCGGCAAATCTCAAAGCATTCCTGCCCTTCTTGCAGGGAACGTGTTTCATCCTGATCGAGACGACGCGCTTCGCCGCGACCTCGCTTCTCATCGCGCTTGGCCTGCCGCTCGCGCTGTTCCTGTTTGTCGCAGGCTGGGATTTACACGCGCTTTTCACCCAGCTCGGCAATCTCTCCGACCGCTATCTCGAGGCCGAAGGACTGCGCCGCAGCCTGTTCAGCCAGGACCTCAAGATCTGCTTCCTGATCACAGCTGGCGCGGTGACGCTGTTTCGCATGCCGCGCTTCCTCCAGCGGCTCGCGGCCGACCTCGATACCGATCCCAACAAGGAGCCGAGCCGTGGCTGACACCAATCGATTACAATCATTTAATCAACCTCTGCTGCTGAAGATTGCCGCCGTACTGGCCATCGCTGCCGCGCTGCTCTGGGCGGCCTGGGTAAGCCGCGAACTGACCGAGCCCCGCCAGGAAATCGTCACGGTCAGGCTTGCCGAGACCATTGCCGCTTTCGTCGACGCCGAAGCGCGCGAAACCCGTGATCCCGAGACCAGCCAGGCGCGCGTGCTCGCCTTCCTCAAGGCCTCCGAACGCGCAGTGACAGACATGGGAACGGATGGCCGCGTGGTGCTGGTCGGCGAAGCGGTGCTTGCAGGCGGCGCGCCCGACGCGACCGATGAACTCCGCACGCGGATCGCCAGCCAGCTTGAACAAGGAGAAGCGCCATGAAAAGCTTTTCCAAGCGCATCATCCAGACACTCAAACGCCCGATCGTCCTCACTGCGTTGGTGCTGCTTCCCTTAGGGTGGAGCGCGGTCGATGCCTTCGCGAAAGATCACGCCTTCCTCATCAATGCCAGCCCGAGCCTGCCCAACTGGGCCTTCTGGCTCGATCGTGCTGCGCCTATCGAGCGCGGCAGCCTGATCTTCTTCGAACCGCCGGCGAGCGAACTCGTCGAAGTCCATTTTGGCACAGGGCGCCAGCTCTTCGGCAAGCGGGTTCTGGGCGTGCCCGGCGATGTCGTGAGCCACCGCGGCCACGCGGTTTTGATCAACGGCCGCAAGGTCGCTCAGCGCCTCGCGGTAACCAGCCTTGGGACTACCCTTCACAAAGGCCCCGAAGGTTCGATCCCCGAAGGCTGTTTCTACACCGGGACCAATCATCCGCGCGGGCTGGACAGCCGCTATGCCGAGATCGGTTTCATCTGCCGCGGCCAGATCCTCGGCAGCGGGAGGGCAATCCTGTGAGAAAGCTCCTGGCCCCATCG
>JBATLU010000209.1:0-7106 GCA_049289475.1 Pontixanthobacter sp.
CATCATGCCCGAGAGCAGCTTGAAACTTTCTTCGAGCGCTTCGGGTGAGGCATTGGGCAAGTCGAGTTTATACACCGTATGCGTCGGGCTGGTTTCTGCGTTGGTATCGCTGCCGAAACTGGCACCAAGCCGCTGCCAAGTCGGAATTGCCGCGCCTTGCTTCAGATATTTGCTTTCGCGAAAGCTCAGATGTTCGAGCAGATGGGCAAAGCCGCGTTCTTCGTCGGTTTCATTGAGCGAACCTGCATCAATTCTTATCCGGATCGAAACCTGACCAGGCGGAACACCGTTTTCGCGGGTCGCATAGCGAACGCCATTGTCCATCGCGCCAAACAGCCATTCCTCGTCACGCGGGACGTCGCTGCCCTCGTAAATCCACGGCGTCTCATCACCGGTCTGCAAATCTTGCGGCGCGGGAAGTTCGCTTTGCACCATCGGCAGAACGACTGACTGCTGCGCTTCCGCTGACGGGGCGAGGAACAGCAAAGGAGCAAGGAAGGCGGAAAGACGGAGCGCGCGCGGCAATGTGATCATGCGGCACCTATAGAAGCGCGGGATATGAAGCGATAGTGAATAGAGGCGAAGAAATGCTCGTTCACCTCTCTATTCTGGCCCTTGTGACGTGGCCCAGTCGCGCCTACATCCTCATCATGTTCATTGAGACCGAAACCACCCCGAACCCATCATCGCTCAAATTCCTGCCGGGTCAGCAAATCATGCCCAGCGGAACGCGCGAATTCACTTCCCCAGAGGCAGCAGAAGCCTCCCCCTTAGCCGAAGCGATTTTCGATACGGGCGAAGTGGTCAATGTGTTCTTCGGTAGTGATTTTATATCGGTTACCGCAGCACCGGGCGCTGACTGGTCCGCTTTAAAACCCCAAGTCGTTTCGATCCTACTCGATCATTTTGTATCGCAGGCACCGCTGTTCGCCGCCGGAAGTGCGGCTGGCATTTCAGTGCCGCCCGAAACCGAGATGGTGGTCGACGACGATCCCGAAAATGCCGATATCGTGGCGCAAATTCAGGAATTGCTTGAAACACGTATCCGACCGGCGGTGGCCGGAGACGGCGGCGATATTGCCTATCGCGGATTCAAGGACGGGATTGTTTACCTCACGATGCAAGGCGCCTGTTCGGGCTGCCCCTCCTCCACCGCGACGCTCAAACACGGTATCGAGGGTTTGCTGAAACATTATGTCCCCGAAGTAACCGAAGTCCGGGCCGCCTGAGGATTTATGACCACTCAATTTCACGACACGGTTCTAACCAGCGATGCGCTCGATCAATTGTTTAACGAAGCGCGCACCTACAACGGCTGGCATGATCGAGACGTATCGGACGAACAAATCCATGCGATTTACGACCTGCTGAAAATGGCGCCGACATCGGCCAATATGCAGCCCGCGCGGATTGTGTGGGTCAAATCGGACGAGGCAAAGGCGAGGTTGGCCGGGTGCGTGTCCGAAGGCAACAGAGCCAAAGTTTTGAGCGCACCGGTAACTGCCATTATCGGGTTCGACATTGATTTTCATGAACAATTGCCGTGGCTGTTCCCCCATGTCGATGCCAAAAGCTGGTTTGAGGGCAATGAAGAAGGCCGCAAGGAAGGCGCGTTCCGCAATTCTGCGTTGCAGGGTGCTTATTTAATGGTCGCCGCGCGCGCCATTGGTCTCGATTGCGGCCCCATGTCGGGTTATGACCCCGATGCTGTCAACGCTGCATTCTTTTCCGGCAATCCCGCGTTCGGCCCCAAGGTGAAAGCCAATTTCATCTGCTCGATCGGCTATGGTGATCCCGCGTCAATTTTAGAGCGCAGCCCCCGTCCCCAATTCGCCACCTTCAACACAATCATTTAGTCCGCCAGTTGAACGCTCGGCCACCTGAGGGCACACTATAGGCATGCGCACTCTGGTGATTGAAACGACGACTGAAGCCTGTTCGGTGGCATTGTTCGATGGCGACAGGCTTTCACTGCTGGATCACCGTCACGAAATTCTTGGTCGCGGCCACGCAGAACGGCTGGTGCCGATGATTGCCGAATTGCCAGACAAAGGCCGCGCTGGTGCGATCCGCGTTTCGCTTGGCCCGGGCAGTTTTACAGGATTGCGGATTGGCCTTGCTGCAGCACGCGCGCTTGGCATTGCATGGCGTGCAGAGGTTCTTGGTTACCCTACGCTTTCGCTGGTCGCCGCGCGCAGTTGGCAACCGGCAATGCGCCCGGTGACCGTTTGTATGAATGGCGGCCACGGCGAATGGTTCGTCCAGAATTTCGATGCATCTTTGATGCCGCAGGACTCAGTGCGCTCGCTCACACCCGATCAGGCGCAAGCCGCAGCGCAGCACCCTGTCATCGCCGGAAACCGTGCGCATGAACTTGCGGCGTTGCTCGGCAAAGACACGCTGGCGCTCGACCTGATGCCAGATGCCGAATATTTCCCGCTGCTTAATTCGCGCCATCTGACTGGAACGCTGACCCCGCTCTATGGCCGCGCACCCGATGCGAAGCTGCCCAAATGATCGACGATGTCGACCGGATGATGGACATTATGGCGTCGGCATTCGACCCGGCCTTCGGTGAGGCATGGAACAGGCGGCAATTGTCCGATTCGATTGTTTTGCCGACCATCTCCTATTTCCTGGTCAATCCGCATGGGGATATTTGCGCAGCCCAAGACGAGCCCGCCGGTTTTGCGCTGACCCGCGCGGCACCTGGCGAAGAGGAATTGCTGTTGGTTGCGGTCAAGCAGCAGTTTCGCAGGCTTGGGCTTGGCCGGATCCTGCTGGACATGTTTCAGGCTAGCGCCGCATCACGCGGGGCCGAGCGTATCTTGTTGGAGATGCGGGCCAACAATCCGGCAGAAGCGCTCTACCGTAAATTCGGATTTGAACCAATCGGCCAGCGTAAAGACTATTACCGGATGGTCGACGGCAGCAGGATCGATGCGATTACTTTTGGCAAGACACTATAAAGTCCATTTCGGTTTTCTGGTTAGCAAACCATTTGGACTAACCAACAACTACTCTTGCTCCGCCAACAAATCAGGTTCATAGGGCCTTTCATCCGTAAAAACGGCACTAAAAGTGGTCGCACACTTGATGAGGACACAAATGGAAAAATTTGACGAGGACATGAAGGAAACACTTATTACGCTCACTTCCGACATCGTTGCTGCACATGTCAGCAACAATAATGTCGATGTGACCGAAGTGCCTTCGCTAATCACAACAATTTATGGCGCTCTGGCCGCTCTTGGACAGGATGAGGACCCTGTCGAAGCGCTTCCCGACCCTGCCGTTTCGATCCGGTCATCGGTCAAGAAGGATCACATCGTTTGCCTCGATTGCGGCAAAAAGATGAAGATGCTCAAGCGCCATCTGATGACCGAACACGGTATGACTATCGACGAATACCGCGCCCGCTGGAGCCTGACCCCGGATTATCCGATGGTTGCACCTGACTATGCGGAAACGCGCCGCGATCTGGCCAAGAAAATCGGCCTTGGCCGCAAACCCGGCCAAAAGCGGGGCCGCAAGAAAAAGACTGCATAGGTCTTTTACAAGCGAACTTGAGAACACCGCCCCGTAGCTATATGGCTGCAGGGCGGTTTTCTTTTATGGGCCAAACAGTGGTAGGCGCCAGCAAGCAGGGGCATTGAGTGCAACAACGGATCGACCTTGAGCAATTGTGTGCAGAACGCGGCCTTCGCATCACCGAACAGCGCCGGGTCATCGCGCGGGTTTTATCCGAAAGCGAAGACCATCCCGACGTTGAATTGTTGCACGAACGCGCATCCGCCATCGACCCGAAAATCTCGATTGCAACTGTGTACCGGACCGTGCGCCTGTTTGAGGAAGCCGGCATCCTCGACCGCCATGATTTCGGCGATGGCCGGGCGCGCTATGAGGCTGCACCCGAGGCGCATCACGACCATCTGATCGACGTCGAAAGCGGCGCAGTGGTGGAATTTGTCGATCCCGAATTGGAAGCTTTGCAAAAACAGATTGCCGAAAAGCTCGGCTATCGTCTGGTTGACCACCGGATGGAATTATACGCGGTCAAGCTCGACCGGCAGAAAGATAAACCATCCTGATGGATGCTGACTTACGCGCAGCCGCAGAGCGCGGCGAGAAAACCCCCTTATCCTTCGGCGGCTGGGTGCGATTCACACTCCGGGTCCTGGCGCTGATCGGCCTGCTCGTAATCTTCGTTCCGCTCCATTACGCCTATCGTATCTTCAAATATGGATCGCCATTTCCGATGCTGTTCCTGCGCCATGCCGGATGGGTTTCAGGCGCGCGCGTGATCAAGATTGGCACCCCGCTGAGGCGCGATGTGTTCTTTATCGCCAACCATGTGTCCTGGCTCGACATTCTCTCGCTTGCAGGCGCGAGCGGAACCGCCTTTGTCGCCAAAGCCGAATTGGGTGAAGTGCCCGTCATCAGCTGGCTCTGCGCGCTGAACCGTACCGTTTATGTGAAACGCGAGAACCGTCTGGGCGTAGCTGAGCAAATCAACGCGCTGCGCGAGGCATTGGAGGACAATTGGTCGGTCACCGTGTTTCCTGAGGGCACAACTACCGACGGGCAGAGTTTGTTACCCTTCAAAACCTCGATGCTTAGCGTGCTCGAGCCTTCTCCAAAAGACGTGCTCGTCCAACCGGTACTGATCGATTACGGTGTTGAAGTGGGTGAGGAGATTGGCTGGATCGGCGAAGAAAGCGGCATCAACAACGCCAGACGGGTGTTATCGCGCAAAGGCAGTTTTGAATTACGGCTGCATTTCCTCGAACCCTTCAGCCCCGAAGAATTCGCTGGCCGCAAAGCTATCGGCGCCCGCGCCAGAGCGGCAATCGAGGCGGCGCTGCTGACCACGCTGGGCCAGCCCTTGCGCGATTTCAAACATGATGTCCTGCCGGTGCGCTATGCCGCGCCGAAGGATGGTGACAAACGCTATCTGGAAATGGAATAGATCGCGCGCTTTCGCTCCCCCATTGCGGCCCGGGCGCTTAGGCCGTAAAGGTCCGCCCATGCAAAAGATCGCGCCTCCCAAGACCTACCGGGTCAAGAGCTTCGGCTGTCAGATGAACGTCTATGATGGCGAGCGTATGGGCGAGATGCTCGCAGAAAAAGGCATTCTGCCCGCTGCCGATGGCGAGGATGCCGATCTGGTTGTGCTCAACACCTGCCACATCCGCGAAAAAGCGGCAGAGAAAGTCTATTCGGATATTGGCCGCCTGACCAAAGGCAAAACGCAAAAGAAAGCGCCGATGATCGCGGTGGCTGGCTGCGTTGCGCAAGCCGAGGGCGAAGAGATTATGGCGCGCGCGCCGGCGGTTTCGATGGTGGTCGGCCCGCAGGCCTATCACCGCCTGCCCGCGATGATCGACAATGCGGTGAACGGCATCCGTTCGACCGACACCGATATGCCCGCTGATGCCAAATTTGCCGCGCTCCCCCAACGGCGCAAATCGGCTCCGGCGGCGTTCCTGACCATTCAGGAAGGCTGCGACAAATTCTGCACCTATTGCGTCGTGCCCTATACGCGCGGCGCGGAGATATCGCGGCCTTACAGCGCGCTGGTCGATGAAGCGAAGCGACTGGTAGAAGCGGGTGCGAAGGAAATTACCCTGCTGGGCCAGAATGTCAGCGCATGGACCGGCGAGGATGACAAAGGGCACAAGCTGGGCATGGCCGGCTTGATCCGCGAGCTGGCCAAGGATCCCGATCTCAAGCGTATCCGCTACACCACCAGCCATCCTGCCGACATGGATGACGAGCTGATCGAAACACACGGCGAGATTGCCAAGCTGATGCCCTATCTCCACCTTCCCGTACAAAGCGGCAGCGACCGCGTGCTCAAGGCGATGAACCGCAGCCATACAGCGGAAAGCTATCTCAAATTGCTCGAACGCTTCCGCACTGCGCGAACCGATTTGGCGCTGTCGGGCGATTTCATCGTGGGCTTTCCCGGAGAGACTGACGCGGAATTTGAAGACACTCTGAATATCGTCGACGAGGTCCGCTATTCGCAGGCCTACAGCTTTAAATATTCGCCCCGCCCCGGCACCCCAGCCGCGACGATGGACGACCAAGTCGCACCTGAAGTGATGGATGAACGCCTCCAACGCCTGCAGGCCTCGCTCCGCCGCGACCAGCAAGCCTTTAACGATGCCAGCATCGGCAAGACTTGCGAAGTTCTGGTCGAACGCAAAGGCAAGCTCGACGGACAATGGCTGGGAAAATCACCGTGGCTGCAATCGGTCCACTTCACCGGCGATGTCGCGATTGGGGATCTGGTGAGCGCAGAGCTTATTCAGGCCGGCGGGCAATCGATGGGCGGCGTTCTCACTGCCGCTTGATTGGCCCCTACTCGCGGAAAATCGCGACCGCCTTTTCAATCACATCCGGATCGCCGATCGGTTCTGCCGCAGGTGGCTCCTTGCTCGGCCCATATTGCTCGTCAATATAGTGTAGCCGGTAAGGCCCGCTCGGGCCGCCACCGCCCCCCAAAGTGATGAACAGATCGTTCCAGCCCCCCGTTTTGGCCGGCAACACCCCATAGGGCGGGCGTACTGCGGGAATGCGTCCGACTTGGCGCCAATCCTGCGCGCCATCCTCGAAGATGAACAAAGTGCAGCCGCCTGTGCCGCAATATTTCGGGTCGGTAATGCCGATCAGATATTCCGCCTGCCCGTCCCCGTTCAGATCGGCGGTCAGTACGTTGATGTCAGACCGCGCCACATCGGGAAATTCCATCGCAATCGATTTTTCCAGCGGAAAGGCACCTTCCGGGACGTCATCGGGATCAGGATCGTCATCGATAACCGTGGCAGGAGCAGTTTTGGCTTGAGCCTGTCCGACCGAGGATACTTCGGCCTTCGCGTCAACCGCTCGCGCCTCTTCCGCGTCAGAAGTCCGCGAGCATCCGGCCATCGGGCAGGCTGCGGCGGCAATCAGAAGAAGTTTGGCCAGAAGCGGCGCGAAGATCGTTTTCTGCATTACCGGAACCTACGCCGCTTTTGCCATTTTGCCATGCCACAATAGTGGCATCCACATGACAGCGCGATGACTTTCCACCGTTTCCAATTCCCCACCCGCTTGCCAGC
>JBATLU010000210.1:0-7770 GCA_049289475.1 Pontixanthobacter sp.
TGCCAATGTCGCATCGACGAACAACAGATCCACATCACCCAAATAGACAGCTGCCTGGCTGCGCAGCGAATCGAGTTCGCCAAGCGCTACTTGCGATGCTGCCCAATTGTCGCTTGCGGTGGCAGCACCGCGTCCATTCTGAACAGTCCGGCTGGCCGCGGGGACAGCAGATTGGAAGGCGCGATGCGCGGCTGCGGCGCCCGCTTCCAACTGCGGTAGCTGCGCGAGTGTAGCGGCTGGTAGCGGTTCAGGTGCTGTCACAGCCGAATCGGCCTCGAAAGCCCCGGAAATCCGCTCTGCATCGCGAATCTCGAGCGATGGATAGGTTTTGCCGGACGAGGCGCAGCCGGTGAGCGTCGCGGCTGTCAGCATAATGATGCTCAGGGTGAAATGGCGTTGCATGGCCATTCCCTTAGCATGCCATCTGTGCCATTCCAGTGTTTGGAACAAAATCGCCAAAAAACCACGCGCGAAAACGTTGACTTGCGCGGCCCAATCCCTTAACGGCACCGTTCTTTCCGGCAGGTCCGCCATTTCGGCGGCTTTTCGGGCGCGCCGTTTTCAAAATGAAGGCGGCACAGCAATTAGATTGAAAGTGATACAACCATGTTCGCAGTAGTGCGCACGGGCGGCAAACAATACCGGGTTGCTGCCGGAGACAAAATCGCAGTTGAGAAGCTGGCTGGCGAAGCCGGTGACACTGTAACGCTGGGCGACGTTTTGCTCGCAGGCGAAGGCGAAACCATCGCTGACGCTTCGAAGGTTTCGGTTTCTGCTGAAATCATCGCGCAGGCCCGCAGCGAAAAGGTTGTCGTTTTCAAGAAACGTCGCCGTCACAATTATCGCCGTAAAGCCGGTCACCGTCAGTCGATGACGCTGCTTCGCATTGTTGGTGTTGGTGATAGCAAGGCTCCGGCCAAGAAGGCTGCGCCGAAAGCTGAAGCGACTCCGGCTGCTGAAGAAAAGAAGGCTCCGGCCAAGAAAGCTGCTCCTAAGAAGGAAGCCGCCGCCGAGAAGGCTCCTGCAAAGAAGCCAGCCGCCAAGAAGGCACCCGCCAAGAAGGCGGACTAAGACAGTTTCGAAAGAGTAAGAGACAATGGCACATAAGAAAGCAGGCGGTTCATCCCGCAACGGTCGCGACTCAGCAGGTCGCCGCCTTGGTGTGAAAAAGTTCGGTAGCCAGGAAGTGGTTCCGGGCAACATTATCGTGCGTCAACGCGGAACCAAGTTCTATGCTGGCACCAACGTCGGCATGGGCCGCGATCACACGCTTTTCGCCCTTACCGGCGGCCGCGTGCGATTCCATGGCGGAAAGCAAGGCCGTAAATATGTGTCCGTGGACATGATGGCCGAAGCCGCAGAATAATCAGATAGTTCACTGACAGGACTATCTTTCGGGATGGTCCAGCCGGCACAACCGGCAACTCCAGAGGGAGATCGGGACCAATCCGATCTCCCTCTTGTCGTATCTCCCTCTCACACCGGCGAAAAAGACTGTCGCCGCAACGGGAATGTCATGCACTACCTCTAACGGGGCAGTGCGGGGCTGAAGGAGAAGACACCATGTTCCATCGCAGCGAGAGGCTGTTTTTGAGGCCCGCCTGGCCTGAAGATTGGGAAGACATCTATCGCGGGATCGCCGATGAGGGGGTTGCTTGCAATCTTGCTAGCGCGCCGTGGCCCTATGAGCCTGAGCATGCGTGCCAATATGCAGCGCGCGAGCAAGATCCATCGCTTCCCAGCTTCCTGGTCACTCTGCCTGGCGCAGGTGTTATCGGGAGCGCCGGTATCGGCATCGATGGCGATACGGGCAAGGTTCAGCTTGGCTATTGGATTGCGCGCAGCCATTGGGGGCTGGGCTTTGCAACAGAGGCCGCTCGCAGCGTCCTGCTGATTGCCAAGGCCATTGGACACAAACACCTTATCGCATCGCACTTTGTCGATAATCCGGCATCGGGAAAGGTTTTGCGTAAAGCGGGTTTCCGTCCGACAGGACAGGTCCGGCCCGGCTATAGCCTTGCACGCGGACGGCGTGACCCGGTTGCCTGCTTTGAAGCGGTTCTCGATTCGGAGGGCGATGTCGGTCCGCAAGATATGCGACAAGCCGCCTGAAACAACAAAGGCCCCGCATTGCTGCGGGGCCTTCTGATATTCGGAGAGGATTAGTTCGGCCTATTCTGCTGGCATCAGTGCGTCGCTGAATTCACCTTCATAAATGCCGATCAAGGCGCGGTCATCATGATCCCATGGGTGGAAGCCCGGTTTGAAATAGGCGAGCCACGCCGGGAAAATCTTGCGCACTACGCCCGGAGAAACAGTCAGATATTTGAACAGACCCCAGCGGGCTTTCCAGCCGGTAATGCCATCCTGAGCGAGCAGATTCATCGAATCCTGCCAGCGGTTCTTGAAGAAATTATAGCTGATGATCATCATCATTAGGCTGCGCAATTTCCACCGACGCCATTTGGTCCAATCCTTGGTCGCATGGTTCCAAGTGTCGTATGCCACGCCCTTATGTTCGATCTCTTCGACCGCATGCCAGCGCCACATATCGCGCACTTCGGGATCGGCATTGGCGAAATGTTTAGGGTTGGCGAGGAATTCATGCGCCATCATCGCGGTGTAATGCTCAAGCGCCATGGTCACCGCTAGGTTGATGATCGCCGGGCGATCCTTCGTCAGCGCGAGCATTTCTTCGACCCGCTTATCGATTGTTGCAATGTCATAACCCGCATTCTGCGCGAGCTTGTTGAAGGCGATGTGTTCGCGGGTGTGGTTGATTTCCTGCTTCACAAATGCGCGGATTTCTTCAGCCAGCTTGGGGCTCGCGCCGTCGCGGTGGGCCTTCACCGCTTCGATGAAGAATGCTTCACCGCGCGGGAAAGTTGCTGACAGGGCATTATGCCAAGCGGTGCCGAATGCGTCACCGGCCCACCAGCGATTAGGGGTGCTGTTGCGGTTAAATCGTTCGTCGCGCACGGTGATATCAAGATCGATCGGGGTCGGCGCTGTGGTTCTGCGATCAAGTTCAATGTTGGCAGGGGCGTTCACGGCAAGCTCCAAGTGTTACTGACATTCATGTAAATAGGACTTACTTACATCAATGTCAATAAGGAATTGCTAACGCGCAGCCGCGCCTACTCGGCTGGCAGTACCGCATCGGCATAAGGGCTGTCGGGCTTGTTGATTAGCGCGCGGTCATCCAGCGTCCATGGATGAAATCCGGGCATCAAAATCTTGGCCCATTCAAAGAACATCCGCCGCATCATGCCCGGTTTCCACCACAGGAATGCGTAGAGTTTCCATTTGGCATCGCGACGGCTGAAGCCGTCTTGCTCAAGCAAGCCGATCGCATCACGAATCCGGTTGCCGAAATATTTCTTGGTAATCAGCGCCGCCATCAGCGTTTTGACCCGGTAGCGTTTGAAACGGCTCCAGTCTTTGGTTGCGTGCAGCCACACGTCGTATGTGATGCCTTTATGCTCGATTTCCTCGGTCGCATGCCAGCGCCAGATATCGGCGGCGACAGGATCGGCACCTTCGAGATAGCGCGGATCGGACAGCAGATGATGGCTGATGATCGCTGCGAAATGTTCCAGCGCGATCGTAATCGCCAGATTGAATTCCTTGGGCCGACCTTCGGTCAATGCCAGCATTGTCTGGATGCCCTGATCGATGCTCTCGACATTATAACCGTGCTGCGAAACCAGCCGATTGAACGCCACATGCTCGCGCGTGTGGTTGATTTCTTGTGTGGTGAATGCCTTCATTTCCGCAGCAATTTCAGGCGGAACCGTATCGCGGAACAGGCGCATTGTATCGATGAAGAATGCCTCTCCGCGTGGCAGGCTGGCGGATACCGAATTGAACCACGCCGTTGCCACCGGATCATTCGAATGCCACCAGCGTGGCGAACTGTGATTGCGGTCAAACCGTTGGTCACGCACAATCAATTGGTGTTCGGCCGGGGTCGCGCTATCGATAGCGGTGAAGGAATCAGCGGACGGCTTGTCGAGTGGGGCGGCCCGTTCTACTTCGATGGAAGTCTGCTTGTTCATATTAAGAATCTATTAGGCATAACTATCAATGGCAACCCGTAAACGCTTATCCCCTGAAGAATCCCGCAGTTCGGCATTAGAAGCGGCACGCCTATTACTTATCGAAACAGGGCCGCAATCGGTCACTTTGAAGGCTGTTTCTGCGCGAGTAGGGCGCACCCACGCAAACTTACTGCACCATTTTGGGTCAGCTTCTGGGCTGCAAAAGGCTTTAGCCGAACATCTGGCCAAGACCGTGTGCGAAACGATCAAAGATGCTGTGCGCGCCACGCGCGCGGGCCTTGGCAGCCCGCGTGAAGTGGTTGATCTGACCTTCGATGCGTTTGACAAGGAAGGGGCGGGGGGTCTCGCAAGCTGGATGCTTCTGACCGGTAACGAGGACGCGCTCGACCCGATTATTGAAACCATACATCAGTTGGTGGATGAACTTGCGCCCGAAGAGGCAGTTGACCACGCCGGAATTATGGCGATGCATGAAAACACGCTGACGCTGGTTTTGCTCGCGCTGGGCGACGCCTTGATGGGCAAAGCGCTCGCGCGGTCGCTTAGCCTGCCTGAAAGCGCGGCCCGCGACAGGGCAGAGCGGCTGTTGACCGAATCACTGGATCTACTTCCCAAACCGGAGGAGAACTGCTGTCCTTAATTGGTCAGTTTCATCCAGGCAGGGCTGGTGCCGGGGGCAATGTCTTCCACCCGCAGATGATCGATTGCTAATCCGAGGTCAGCATATTCGGCTTTGCGCCTTTTTGGGTCCGATTGGGACAACGGCACGACCACCAGACGCCGGTTTATCTTTTGCCGCCAATTCATTCGGGCGGTGTTTTCCTGACCGATATAGCAACCTTTTTCGAAGCTTACTCCGTTAAGTTCGACAGCATTGGTCTCCAGCCACAATATGTCGCCGATCTCTGCATGACCTTCAGGGACACCCATGCGGAGACGATTTTCGAGCCAAGCATGATCAGCCGGCTCGTCGCTATCCTGCACGGGTACAAGCCATCTCTGCCCCAAGTCAGCCAGCCTGGGGTCAGCCGCGCCGCCGTCTCCCTGTTCGCTCTGCCAATTGACGCCGATTGTATCGTCGCGGGCAATCGTAATTTTGCGGCGTAACCGGTAGAGCGACAGGCGCTTGACCAGATCATCCGCAGTCTCGGCCTCGCAATCGATCAATAATTCTCCGCCGCCAGCGGGCCAGACGATAAAATCAAACATCGTCTTTCCTTGTGCGCTGAGCAGCGCGGAATAAACGGGCAGGAATCCCTTAACATCGTTAGTCACCAGGCCTTGCAGGAAATCGGCTACTTCCTCCCCTTCCTCAGTCGGGGACAATCGGATGATGGTGCGGGAAAACAGGCGTGTAGCGGTCATGCCATCAAAGTGGCGCTTTGGCGGGGTAAATCAAGGGAGGTCGCCGCGCAAAGCCCTGTCCTACGCGCCCGCGATATGCCATGTGGCTTGGCAGAATGGCGCAGCGCGAGGCGAAAAAAATTACGCCTTGGACTGTGTTCCATGTGTTCCATCGGTCAATGAAAGTGCCGGTCACTATGAATGAGATCACGATCCGCCGCCCGGACGACTGGCATGTGCATTTGCGTGATGGCGATGTCTTGCGCGGCGTGGTGGCCCATACCGCGCGCCAGTTTGCCCGCGCGATTGTGATGCCCAACCTCTCACCGCCGGTTACCGATGCTAAAGCGGCTGCGGCTTACCGCGACCGCATTATGGCGGCTGTGCCAATGGGCATGGATTTCAAGCCTTTGATGACCTGCTATCTGACCGATGCGAGCGATCCGGAAGAAATTGCACGCGGATTCGAGCAGGGCGTATTCACTGCGGCCAAACTCTATCCCGCCAACGCCACGACCAATTCGGCGCATGGAGTGAGCGATATTGCGCAATTGGGCGATGTGCTGCGGATGATGCAGCAGATCGAAATGCCGCTGCTGATTCACGGCGAGGTGACCGATGCCGATGTTGATATATTCGACCGCGAGAAAGTATTCATCGAACGCAGCTTGAAGCGGGTAGTGAGCGACTTTCCCGACCTCAAAGTGGTTTTCGAACATATCACCACCGCTGATGCGGTCCAATTTATCGATTCAGCCGGTTCAAATGTGGCGGCAACGATTACGCCGCAGCATCTGCATATCAATCGTAATGCGATGCTGGTTGGCGGTATTCGCCCGCATGCCTATTGCCTGCCCGTCGCCAAGCGCGAAGTGCACCGACTCGCACTGCGCAGCGCCGCGACGTCGGGCTCGAGGCAATATTTCCTCGGCACCGATAGCGCGCCGCATGCGCAAAGCGCGAAGGAAAACGCCTGCGGCTGCGCGGGGATATTCAACGCGCCCTATGCGCTGGAAAGCTATCTGGCTGTATTTGACGAGGAGAGCGCACTCGATAAGTTCGAAGCCTTTGCCTCGCTCAATGGCCCGCAATTCTATGGCCTGCCGGTTAACGAAGCGACGGTCAGCTTGCGTAGAGGGGAGATCATTGTGCCCGATACGATCGACGCGGCGGGCACTCCGATTGTGCCCTTTCACGCAGGGGAAACGCTGGGTTGGTCGATAGTATGAGCGGCTAGATTTGCGCGCTTCTGCTGCGCGAACGGCGCTGCCAGAGGTCCTTTAGGAACAATGCGATTGCAATCCAGATCAGCGCAAAACACGCCAATTGCGCGGGTTTCAGTTCCTCTTTGAATACGAACAGTCCGAGTAAGAAAACAATCGACGGCGCGAGATATTGGAAGAAGCCGAGCGTGGAATAGTCCATTCGCCGCGCAGCCACTGCGAACATGAGCAAGGGCACAGCGGTTACAACCCCGCCAAGCACAATCGCCAGGCTGAGCCCGATGTGGCCGCCAAAAGACGAACCCGCAGCTGTCTGGCTGTAGTAAAATGTAATCCCTGCCGCCGGTAGCAGCAGAATTGCCGATTCAATCGTTAGTCCGGGCAGCGAGCCGACCGCAACCTGTTTGCGCAGCAAGCCGTAGGTGCCGAAACTAATTGCCAGCGTCAGACTGACCCACAAAGTTGTCAGAGCGCCCGCCGCCAATATCGCGACCCCGACCGCCGCAATCGCGACGGCAAGCCATTGCGTCCGGTTGAGCCGCTCACCCAGCAGCACGGTGCCTGCCAGAATGTTGAACAGCGGATTGATGTAATAACCGAGGCTGGCTGCATAGACGTGGTCGATCTGGATTGCCCAAATATAGACGAGCCAGTTTGTCGCGATCAGTGCGGAACTGGCGCATAAAATCGCCAAGCTGCGCGGATCCCTGAGTGCTGCAAGAACTTCTTTCCCCTGTTTGCGGAAGGCAACGATCAGCAAACAGAGCGGCAGCGTCCAGATGATCCGCCACCCGACAAACTCGAACGGCGGAACCGATTTCACGAGAATCAGGTAGAGCGGCAGAAACCCCCAGATCAAATATGCGCCTAGCGCAGCGGGAATACCTGAAAGCTTTGCCTGCGATTCGTCCATGTGATGCGGCGTATCGGATGTGTTCTGGTTCATTGACCGCCCTTAAGCCCGCTCAATCGAAGCCGCAACCATCGGTCTATCAGCAATTTCCGTTCGCTTTATCGCAAAATCGAAATCTGACTTTTTCGTTGCAGTCCATTCAGAAAAGGAGGCCTAGCAATGAACGAGTTAATTCGAAGCATCGCCTATTCTGACATGCTCAAAACGCAAAAAGGATTTGAAAAATGCA
>JBATLU010000211.1:0-2701 GCA_049289475.1 Pontixanthobacter sp.
AAGAGGGTGACGGCAAGCAATATGTCGTCGTCCGAAATGTCTACGTTCCGCTCTACATTAACGGCCGCAGATGGGGCGATTTCGAGTTGGCCTATAGCTTTGACGGCTAGGCTAAAATCAAAACCACTCCTTGGTTCCCTCAACATAAATACGGTTGAACTCGGCTTCCGGCTTTGTCAGATATATGATTGCTTCAATCAGACAAACCACGCCGATAATCATCAACGGAATAATCCCTATGATGATGACGGTCAAAACCCAGCTTATGACGGTGCCGACAAGCAGGATGGTGCCTTGTTTGTTATATCCGAGATAGAATTTATGAATCCCAAAGCCACCAAGAAAAAATGCTAGCAAACCCGCGACAATCGGCGATTTGTGACCTTCACCAAAAGCATCAGATATGGGGTTGCCGCTAGACAACGGAAAAATCTGGTTTGCCCGGTCCGCGTCTGTCGTAAAATCAACATGGATACCGCTTCGAGGTGTGACCGTTGTTCCGTTCCATTCGCTGCCGGCGAACCCATATCTTTTACCGTCTTCGCCGCTAATGATGCCTTCTGCTTTCAGCGCATCATACGCCAATACTTGACCCTTCATAGTATACTACCCCCGAAATTATTCTCTAAGAGAGTACATTACGAAAACCATAGCGCAAGCACTTCTCGCCAAGTTCCGGTCAATCAACAAACTTTGTTGGCATTATGCTATGGATTGCGCCGCGACATAAATGCCAGCCGTTCGAACAGCATAATGTCCTGCTCGTTTTTAAGCAATGCGCCATGCAGCGGCGGGATGGCCTTGGTCGGGTCCTGATTTTGCAAAACGTCGAGCGGCATATCTTCGTTTAAAAGCAGCTTGAGCCAATCGAGCAACTCTGATGTGCTCGGCTTCTTTTTGAGGCCAGGAACTTCGCGGATTTCATAGAAAACGTCCATCGCCTTGCTGACCAGAACCTTCTGGATATCAGGAAAATGCACATCGATAATCGCGCGCATCGTGTCGCGGTCAGGGAATTTGATGTAGTGGAAGAAACAGCGCCGCAGAAATGCGTCGGGCAGTTCCTTTTCATTGTTTGATGTGATGACCACGATCGGGCGTTCTTTCGCGGTAATCCGCTCCTGCGTTTCATAAACGTCGAAGCTCATCCGGTCGAGTTCCTGCAACAGATCGTTGGGAAACTCGATGTCGGCTTTGTCGATCTCGTCAATTAGCAGAACGGGCAGCTCGGGTGCGGTGAACGCCTCCCACAATTTACCCTTCTTGATGTAGTTGCGGATGTCGTGAACGCGTTCCTCACCCAGCTGGCCATCGCGCAGGCGCGCAACCGCATCATATTCATACAGGCCCTGCTGCGCCTTTGTGGTCGACTTGATGTTCCATTCAATCAGCGGCGCACCCACCGCCTTTGCGATTTCATGCGCGAGAACGGTTTTGCCAGTGCCCGGTTCACCCTTGACCAACAGCGGGCGGCGCAATGTCACTGCAGCATCGACTGCCACCTTCAGATCGTCGGTTGCGATATAATCATCGGTACCGGCAAAACGCTTGAGTCCAGTATCAGTCATGGGTTTTCCTGTGCAACTTGTCTTTACGTGAGCGTTAAGCAAGGCGATTCAAAAGCGCAAGGGTGCCGTTAGGGAAGGTCGCTTTGCGGCGTGATTGCCAGGATACGCTGCGCCAACATTTCGAATGTGTTCTGGTCGACCACAGCATCAGGATTGTTCCAGCTCATCGCAAGAATGTGCCAATTATCCGATTTATCTTGCAGCAGCCAGGTAAGGTTGAGTACGCCGGGTTCGGAGCCGCCCTTATATCCGACATAGTTCCACTTTTCCCGCTGTGTCTCCGACATGGCCGGGCTTACAGCCATGATTTCGCGCGCGGTAGGGTCCTTGAAAGTCGCCAATTGACGCCCCAGTTTGCGCAGATCACTTCCGCTGGCGAACCATTCCACGGTTTCGATTGCAAAGGGCTCGGTGAAGGTCGGCGGGGCGATCAGGTCACGGTTTCCGCCGACATCATCTTCGAGATCGACCAGAATCCGGCGCTGCGTAGCCTCGGTCGCGCGCTCATATTTACGCAAGTTTGGCTCGCTGCCCTTCAGCGCAAACATTTCGAATGTGCTGAGAAAGGGCAGGGTACGGTCAGGGTCTGAATGTCCGCTTCCAATCAATTCGGTTTCGACAACATCACGCCCCAATTCGCGGAGCAAACGATCGGTGGCGGTGTTGTCGCTGATCGAAATCATCATCGTCGAAAGAGTATGCAAAGTCACCGGAGAATTGTCCGGCCAATTCTGCATCCGCCCGCTGGGAAATGATTTGCGGTCGAGCAGCACAATTTCGCGCCAACTCCGCTCACCCGCTTCGACTTGTCGGGCCAAAGCAGACAGGATGTAGAGCTTGAAAGTAGAACCAATTGCAAATTGCGTGTCCGCATTGATTGCCAACACCGGTTCTAGATCATTGTAAACCGGACCGTAAAATACGCTAATCTTGCCCGGCAATGCCGCCAGATCGCTTTCGATTGCAGCCAAACTGTCGTCAATCGGTTGGAAATCATTGAGCAACAATCCGATCACCAGCTTGCTCGGAGCCGGACCCAGATTGATTGGCCCTCTGGCCAGTGCCCTTTCAAACCGGATTTCGATAATCGCTGAGCCGCTTGGGGATTGCTTGACCGATTCCAACCCTTGAAC
>JBATLU010000212.1:0-12419 GCA_049289475.1 Pontixanthobacter sp.
AAGATGACTTGCCCGAAGCCGAGCTGGCCATAGTCGATACCGCGTGAGACATATTCTTCGTTCAGGATGTTCTTGCCCCAGAAGAGGATCGAGAACTCCGGTCCGTTGCCAAGCGAGACACCGTCAAGGCGAAGCTGCGCATTGAACAAGCTGCGAGCACCAGCCGCCGTTTCGCTCTGGAATGGAGCGGACAGCGGATTGGGGAAGAACGGTGTTGCCGAAGTGTAAGTCCAACCCGCACGTGCCGTCAACTTGGCATCGCCCGATCCGATATAATCGGAATAGGTGACGCCTGCATTGGCGGTGTGGTCCGGCGAGTTACCCGGTGTGATAACCGAAGCGATGTTTTGAACAACGCCGTTTATATCTGCTGCCGGGAACTGTTTCACGTCCTTACCGACATACCCGTAAGAGCCATCGATTGAGAGTGCGTTTGACAGCTTGAGTACACCCTCAATCTCGACGCCGAGATATTGTATTTCACCAGCATTGACCACTTGTGTACCGAAGCTTCCTCCACCCTGGATTGGGATTGGAACGGTTGCCTGAAGGTCTTTGTACACATTGTAGAATGCTGCAGCATTCACCCGAAGCGGGCCAAATGTGCCCTTCGCACCGATTTCAAATGCGTCGATCTTCTCTTCATTGAAAGGAATGAGCGCAACCGATTCATCGACGGTAGTGGTCGCTGGATTATCGACCTGAGTCGATTGACGAAGGTTGAAACCACCCGACCGATAGCCGCGCGATGCCTTGGCATAGACGTTGAGATCGGGGTTCACTTCATAATCGATAGTGATGTGTCCGGTAGGCTGCGAGAAATTTGCGCTCTGTGTGTTGAGAGCGATCTGTTCCGCAGTGGTAAATGGAGCTGCTCCGTTCTGGCTGCGGGCGACATTCTTTTCGTCCCAGCTATAGCGTAGCCCCAATGTGATGCCCAGCGGGCCGTCTGCACCGCCCGGACGCAAAGTTCCCTGACCATAAATCGCGTAGGATGTTGCATCCACCGAATAGCCAAGCGTCGAGGACTGAGCCACCGCACGGTAACGTGCAGGATTGGCAGCCTGGAATATTGGACTAAGCCCGCCAAAGTTCGAGAACACAGCCTGATTGGTGTCGAGGACAAAGGCAAAAGTCTGCGGGTTAACTTCGCTGCCGCTTTCTTCGAAATAGAAGCCGCCCAGAACCCATTCAAATGCAGTACCCGAGCCGCCAACGATTTCGAGCTCCTGGCTAAACTGATCCTGCTGACGATTGTTTGTCACAGCAAAGAGCGGCTGTGTCGTCGTGGGGACAGGTGAGTTTGCGACAAAGTCGATAACTCCTTGCGGTGTTCCATTAGGGAAGACGAAGGGCAGGAAGCCTTGTGCGGCTGTGCCGGCAAAGCCGTTAAACAGTGTGCTATTGCTGAACAATGCACCGCGGATCGTGCCCAAGCCATCCAGATCCGAACCGGCGATGCGGTTCTTCCATTTGCGGAATGCGGTCGTTGAACGGATTGTTACATTATCAAGATCCAGCTCCAGTCGGGTCATGTTGCCCCAAATCGTATCTTCCGATCCGACTGCATCATTGAGGCAAATCGAATCAAGTCTGGAAAGGCTTACGCTGGCGAGTGGTGCACCGCATTGCGCGTCCAAAGCTGTGGCACCTGCCAAATACGCGCCGACCGGCGCCGGTTGAACCTGAGAGAAAGTGTTGCCGTCGATCACAACATTGGGACGGAATACTCCATTACCAACGCCGGAAAGCTGTGCCGCATGCGGAACGCCAGAGATTTTGGTCCAGTCAAATACGTTTGTGAGCATAAGCTTGTCGGAAAGATCGGCTTCAACAGCCCAACGTGCACCGTTGATTTCATAGCTGCCCGGATCGCGGCTTTTGCGTTGCTCAAGCAGATTGTCGACCACGCCATCGCGGGCCTTGTGAAGATAGCCGAGTGTCATGCGGACGCCGCCGAGATCACCTGAATTCAGGATGGCGCGGGCTGTCTTGCGGTTATAATTGCCATAGCCGAGTTTGAGCTTGAAGCTTGCCTCGTCGGATGGGCGGCTGGAAATATAGTTGATCGCACCACCGGTGGTGTTGCGTCCGAACAGAGTGCCCTGCGGGCCGCGCAAAACTTCGATCCGCTCAATGTCGGCAATTTCGAATGAAGAGGCCGCCGAGCGGGCAAGGTAGACACCGTCAACATAAATGCCGATTGGCGAGTCGAAGCCAAGTGCTTCGTCAGCTGCGGTAGGAATACCGCGGATGGTTACAACGGACGATGTGGCGTTGGTTGTTCCGCCGTTGACCGACACGTTTGGCGCAATTGCAGCGAGATCTTTGGTTTCGGAAATCCCCAGAAGCTCAACGGAATCCTTGCTTACTGCTGTGATCGCAATCGGCGTTGCTTGCAAATTTTGCTCGCGCTTGTTTGCGGTAACGATGATGATGTCGCTGGCGGCCTCTCTTTCGTTTCCATCGTCTTGAGCCAGCGCTGGTGCAGCGGTGATTACGAATGCTGTGGTCGCCAGAAGAGCGCCCTTTGCGAGTCTATTGATCTGCATATTTTCCTCCCAAGAATCTTCAAACTAGATTTCTTGCCAAAAGAATCGGGGAAAGCGCAGGAAAAGTCAACAATAATTGCGCACTTGGGCGGTTTAGGTTGGCATTACGCGCATTTTGCGTAACACAATTACCACAAATATCCGTATTTAGGCAACATCCTCCCATGGATGTTCCTTTGTTCCGCGTGTTACAATCTTGCCATTTACGCGGGCTTGGAACTCGCCTGCACGTGCGCGCGGGTTGAAGAACTGTTTGTACCAGATGCGTACCTTATCGAACGGGCCGTCTCCGGTGACCATCATCGGCGAGGTGCAGGCGCGTTTGTTGCCCCAGATTTCGAAATCCTGCGCAAAGGCTTCGACACCGGCTTCTTCATAGGCCCGTGCTTGCTCGATATCTTCGGTGCTCGGCTTGGCATTGGCGACCTTCACCATCAATCCGTACCAGACCATCACCGTGCCATCATCGATGGGCGTGTGCGTGATCAGCATCAACGATGGATATTCGCCGACCATGATCGACTGGAGAATGCCCGGGCCGGTGTACCAAGTGTCATTGGTCATCGCGACGCCGCCTTCGGCAGCCAATGTTTTGTGGCCAGCGGTCAGGATTTGGCGGCAGGTGTGCCCATCAAATTCATTCTCGAACAAATCAATGTCGATCGATCCATGTACCGGCTCAAGATGCCCCTTGTCGGCAATATTATCGACGATTTCCTGCGGGTGGGATTCCAGTTCACCCAGACAGCGCATGCTCCAATTGACCCAATGGGGTGCGTCATACCCTTCGAATTCGGGCAGGTCGTACTCGGGCTCGCCGCCCTCGGCATCGTACCAGCTCCACAGGCAGCCGGCCTTTTCAACCATATTATATGTCTTGAGGCATGCGCGCTTGGGGATCGCTTTGGGGGAGTAAGGAATGTCGTTGCATTCGCCGCCGGGGCCAAAACGCCATCCGTGATAGGGGCAGCGAATATTGTCGCCCTCGACATGCTCGCCATCTTTGATGACATAGGATGTCGTGTTGTTGGCCATGTGCGTGCCCATATGCGGGCAATAGGCTTCGACCATATAGGCATGGCCCGACTCGCCGCGATAAATGACCCGGTCCTCACCGAAGAAGCGGACGCCTTTGGGCGTAGTCGTGGCATCTTCGGACATGCCAACCATGAACCAGCCGCGGGGATAGGTGAATTCGCCCAGCCGATAATCTGCAGTTGTTGCCATGATCCTATATCCTCCTAATGTATTCCGCATCTAATGCGCGCAACGGGAAGGATGCCACCGCAAATGGTGGTTGACAAGGGTTTTTATATGCAGATTGCGTAAAATTTAGATAAATACTCTACGCAATCATCGGATTACACCTCGTCGCCAATATGCACAATGCGGGCATTATATTTCAAAGTGCGGACCGCAATTGACGTTTCCACATGGTGCACGCCGTTCATTGCCAAAATCTTGTCAGACGAGATTTCATGCAATTGGTCGAGTTCGCTGAACAGGCAAAATGCCATGATATTGAACCGGCCCATTGTTACCATCACCGCATTGATAGTGGAGATATCGGATATCTTTCGTGAAATCTCCTGCACTTGCGCGGGGTCAACTTGAACGCCGATAATCGCCATCCGGGTATTGTCAGCCATTTCGAAGCTGGTGATGGCGGTGAAGGCGATAAGTCGATCTTTTTGCAAACGCCTGATCCGGCCGCGCACGGTCCCCTCGGTAACACCCAACTCGCTGGCGATCTTGCGGTTCGAGATCCGCGCATCCTTGGCAAGGATGTCGATCAATTGTTTGTCGAGCTCGTCGATTTGCGGCTGGCGCATTATGCATCCCTCGCTTCGATGGGGGCGACATCAAATTTATATTTGACGATATCAACCGCAATTGCAGGAAGCATGGACCGGATTCCTTTCACATTGCCAAACCGGTTCATCAGCAAATTGGGCAGATCCTCGAAATCATGCAGCGCGACCAGCAAATCGATGTCGTAGCGGCCCGTCACAAGGTGAGCAGCAAAAACCTCGGGAAATGCCGCGAGTTCCTCGGCCACTTCCGATGCGGCTCGTCCGTCCACTTCGATCGCGACTTCCATCAGCACATTATATCCGTGCGCGGAAAAGTCCGACACTGCGACAACCCGCAGCTTGTTCGCGTCTTCCATTCGTTTGATCCGCGCAGACACCGTGGCCGCCGTCAAATCCAGCTTGCTGGCAATTTGCTGGTTTGTCGCCCGTCCATCGGCGCGCAATTCTGTGATGATCGACTGATCGATTGCATCAATCGGAAAATCGTCAGCCATATTTATCGGTCCCTTGCATTAGCATAGCATGGCGAAAAACTTGCGCGATGTCACCGCCAGTCAGTGGCTTTCCCGTATAAATCTGCACGGTCACGCTCCAATTTCAACGAACCGCGCCACAGCATAAATGCCCCAATGAAGCCGATCGGCAGAATCACGGTCAACGCCTGTTGCAATCCTACCGATCCCTCACCGAAGGAAACACTCAATTCTCCAACTGCCCAAGGGCCGAGGACATAGCCGAGCAAATTTACCGCCAGCATCGCAAGTGCAGTGCCGGTGGCGCGGAGATTGTCGGGCAGTACATATTGCAGCCCCGCATAAATTCCGACTGCCCAGCCGCCGCCAAACAGGCCGGCGGGAATTGCCCACAGCAAGGCTATTTCGAGACTCCCAGCCCAGGTGGCCCCCAGCACAGATGCTGTCGCTGCGATCAGGGCAATGGCGGAGAGCGCCAAGCATCTTCCATAACCCTTCTTTGCAACCCGATCGAACAGGAAGCCGAAAGCCATCGTACCAACCAATGCGGGGATGACAAAGGCACTGCCAAATGCCGCGCCGGCTTCGGACATGGTCATTGCATAGTTGCGTGAAAACAGGGTTGGCCCCCAATTGCCAAATGCAATTCCGGACATCACGCCCAGGCCCATGCCAAACGCCATGTTCCGGTAGCTGATCAATTTGACCAGCCGGCTGAACACTGCGGTGAGATGTTTGAACTGTCCGACAAAGCTTTCAGACAAACTGCGAGATGGGTCTCCCACATAGACTTCGCCCGAGCGGGGAGGTTCCTTGATGAACAGCCAAGCCAGGAGAATTACCACCAATCCGGCAAAGCCAAACAGTTTGAAGGGCAGCCGCCAATCGGCGGTTTCAGCGATGGCCGGGCCCACGCCCAACCCGAGCATTTGGCCGAAATAGACCGCCAAGGCCATAATCGCGAAAGCTTTGCCGCGCTGGTCGGTCATGAAGTAAGCGGCAACCAAGGAATAGGCCGGTGCCTGAAAAGCGGCCTCACCAATCCCGACTCCCACTCGCGCGGCCGCAAGAGACCACGGGCCGGTCGCGAAGCCGCAGAGCATGGTGAACACACTCCACAGAATGCAGCCCGCAACGATAATTCTGATGCGTGATGCCCGGTCTGCATAAATTGCAATCGGGATCGCGAAAAGCGAATAGAAAACCGCGAATGCAGGGCCCATCAGCAGGCCCATAAAGCCGTCATCAACGCCAAATTCGGCTTTGATCGGGTCAACCAATCCAACCATCAAGGCCCGGTCTGCGTGGTTGAAGATGCCGATACCAAGCAGCAGGATCAGGACGACCCATGCATTGGATAATGTCTTCGTCTTATCCTGAGCCGTCATAGACCTAATCCCTCATCTGCATGCCGCCATTGACGTGCCATACTTGTCCGTTGACCCATGCACCGTCGTCCGATGCGAGAAATGCGATTGCTGCGGCAATGTCGCCGGGATCGCCCAACCGTTCATGCGGCACGCGGCGCAATGCGCCTTCTACCTGCTCGTCGGTCATGTGAATTTTGACCGCTTCGGTCAGCACTACGCCGGGGCAAATCACATTGGCGCGAATGCCCTGCTTGCCCCATTTCGCCGCGACATGGCGGGCGAGGGCGTGGATAGCGTTCTTGGTCATCGGATAGGCAACTTGCCACGGACTTCCGCCCGATGCAGCGCCGGAAGAGGTGTAAATCATCGCGCCGCCGCCACGCTCCAGCATCGCGGGCATTGCGGCTTGGGTAGCGATAAAGTGGCTCTTGGCGTTGATTGCAAAGCTGTTGTCGAGAACTTCCAGCGAACAATTGAGCGCATCCACATCACCCTGCGTCCCGCCAGCCAGGTTGGAATGGTAGAAATTGAGCGTGCCATATGTATCAAGCGCAGCCTTTACGATGGCGGCTTGCGATTCAGGCGAAGTGCCGTCGAGGTCAAAACCAGTGGCTTTGCCGCCCTTGGCCTCGATTTCTTCGGCTACCTTTCGGGCCCAATCGCCTTCGATATCGCCGATGACAACATGCGCGCCTTCTTCGGACAAGCGGTGCGCGGTTGCCGCACCGATCCCGCGCCCGCCACCAGCGACGATGCCCACTTTGCCTTCAAGTCCGCGCATCTAATCTGTTCCTTCTCATTTAAATAATGGGCACGCGGTCAAACCACGGCTGCGCTGTTTCGAGTTGTCCAGCTAGCTGGAACAAAGTTGCTTCATCGCCGTAGCGCGCAGTGAACATCGATCCGATTGGCAGACCGCCTTCCGACATTCCTAGCGGAACTGACATGCTCGGCTGGCCGGTCGAATTGAACAGACCTGCGAACGGAGTATATGCGCCCGTCGCCATGCCCCAGGCCTGGAAATCCGGTTTGTCCAAATCGAAAACGCCCAGCGGAGCCGGGGGGGCTGCCAACGTTGGTGACAAGATGATGTCGAAATTGTCCATGAACCGCGACACCACGATGGCGGCTTCCTGCAGCGTGTTATTCGCTTGTGCCACGGCCATTCCGGACGTCTGCTTACCAACCTGATAGAAACCAAGTGTGATCGGTTCGATCACATTAGTATCGACCGCGACGCCGATTGCAGCGGCGCGCGCGTCTATATCAATTGCCAGCGCGGTAGAGATCAGGGCAAAGCTTGCTTGGCCGATCGCCGGTGCGTCAGCGTTGAACGATGTTTCTTCGACGTGATGGCCGAGGCTTTCGCATAATCTGGCAGCATCGCGCGCCGCTTTTATGCAAGCTTCGTCAACCGGCGCTCTGCTGATAGGCTCCAGCATCAAGGCAATCCGCAAGGGGCGGGGTTGCTTGCTGAGTTGGTACAGAAATGTTCCACCGGGTTCAGGCGCAGAATAGCGCGACCCGGTTTCAGTACCATGGGTTACATCCAGCAGCGCCGCGCTGTCGCGGACGCTTCGGGTAACGGCATGGCTGATCGACGCTCCGCCCCAGCCTTCGGTTCTGAGCGGCCCCATCGGCATCCGGCCCCGGCTCGGTTTCAAGCCGAACAATCCGCATGCACTGGCCGGAATCCGGATCGAGCCGCCGCCATCGGTAGCATGCGCCGCGGGGATGACGCCTGATGCCACAGCCGATGCTGCGCCGCCACTTGACCCGCCAGAACTGTGCTCTAGGTTCCAAGGATTGCGTGTCGGACCCTCGGCAATGCTGTCGGTGGTCGCCGTCACACCAAATTCGGGCGTGGTCGTTTTGCCGAAAATCACCAGACCCGCCGCCTCGTGGCGCTTGACCAGTTCGGAGGTAAAATCCGGGACATAGCCCGCATAGAGCCGGCTGCCTTGCCCCGACGGGTAACCCGCCAGATGCATGTGCAGGTCTTTTTCGAGGAACGGTACGCCGGTGAAGGGGCCGTTCGGAAGTCCAGCTGCGATTTTCTTTCGACCGTAGTCAAACATTTCCTGTGCAAGGAAATTGAGCCGCGCATCGTGTGCCTCTGCGCGGGTAATTGCTTCTTCGAGCAATTCCCCCGGCGAAGTCTGCTTTGACCGGACGAGTTCGGCCAGACCTAGCGCGTCGTAATCACGGTAGTCTGAACCGCCTCGGGTCACTGTGCTGCCGCTGCTTTGGCGCGGCCCGGCGCGCCGTCTTCGCCCGCGTAATACCGCGCATAGAATTCGCGGAATTTCGGGATCGGCCCGTCACCCATGCAAATGATCGGGTTGGGCACGAACTTCATCCGGTCCCACACCACCTTGTCCTGATCGAGCTGCTTGTTCACATCCTTGATGATTGCGCGCGCGAGACCAGCCATCGGACCTTCGATCTGGCTTTTCGACTGAGTGTAGAAATAGCGGACTTCCAGCCTGTCATAATCAACTGGCGTGATGCAGGCGATCAGCAGGGTTTCGCAAATTCCTTCAAACCGGACCCAGTTTTGCCCCGGGCCATTGGAAATCGAGGTGATCTTTCCGTCGACGACACCTTTGGGTGTTCCCATTTTGGCACGGACAATCCCTTTGCGTTCCCATTCACCCCATTCCAGTTCGGCCTCAGGCGGGCTGGCGACGCCGTGAATATAAGTGAAGTGCGGGAAATCGACGCCGTTTTCGGCCATGTTCTGGATGCTGCCATAGATCGTCCATGTGCATTCATCGAAGTCTGACCATTCGGGATCGGTTGTTTCAGGAAGGTCAGCCACTTCATATTGCGGCGCTTCGCCTTGCGAGTGATACCAGGTCCAGATGATCCGGTTCTTTTCCGCCATTGGCCAGGTGTCTTTGCATTTGCGTTTGACCTGCGGCGGGATGACTTTGGAATAGGGGATTTCCTTCACCACACCTTCATTGCCGTCATAGCGCCAGGCGTGGAACGGACATTCGAGCAGGTTGCCGTGGACTTTGCCGCCATGGCCCAGATGCGCGCCCAGATGCGCGCAATAGGCCTCGATCATCCGCACTTCGCCGTCTTCACCGCGCCAGATCGCGAGGTCCTGACCGAAATAGCGCAGCGGCTTTACTTCGCCGATTGCGAGCTCGCTGCTGAGCATGAGCGGGAACCAGCCGCACGGGAAGCCGATATCAAGATTGCGCTCTTCGGCAGAGGGACGGCCCGGAAGGTCGGCTACGCGCCAAGCGGCCAGCTCTTCCTTGGTCATCTTCTCGATGATTTGATAGGCGGCCACTGGCGCGGTGCGGGCGTCGATTGATGCTGCTGTTTCGGTCATAATTATGCTCCTTAATCTGCCGCTGGTTTGGCTTTTCGGGCGGCTGCCTTTTGCCGGGGTTGTCTCGGGCAAAGGGCGGTGACGAAAGAGGGGAGCAGACTTCCCGGCTCCCGGGCGAAGTTACAGTTTGAAAACGCGTTTGGCGTTTTCGCGGAGGAATTTGGGCCAGATCTCGTCCTTCAGCGGCACGTTCTCCATATCAGAAAATATCCGTTCCAGGCTGAGGCCCATAGGGAAATAGCCGGCGTAAATGATCTTGTCCGCACCGCGCGAATTGGCGTAATCGATGATCGCCTTGGGGTAATGTTTCGGGGCAAATGCGCTGGTCGAATAATACAAATTGGGCCATTTCAGCATCAGCTTGACCGCCAGCGCTTCCCACGGTTCCGCGCCGTGGCGCATGACGATTTTCAGATCGGGGAAAAACCAGCAAACCTCGTCGAGATGTTCCACCTTTTGGGTGTCCATCGGAATGCGCGGTCCGGGGATGCCGACGTTGAGCAGGATGGGTAAATCGAGCTCGACCGCGCAGGCATAGATCGGGAACATATATTTGTGGTTGATCGCGACCTGCGGGTTCGTGCCCGCGGGAAACACGCTAATCGCGCTTAGGCCGACTTCTTCATGGATACGCTTGATCCGGCGAACCTCTTCCATGCCGCCATTGGGATTGCATGGCAGATCAAAGAAAAAGCGGTCCGGATACTGTGCCTTCGCGCGGCGCGATGTCTCGTTCTCGTTCCATCCGACCAGCGCATGCTCGATGCCGAATTTATCCATCTGTTCGACGGTCCATGTGACGAAATCATCGGCATTGTCGGTGCCCGGAATGTCCTTAAACATATATTGCGCGGGCATTTTGAAGGCTTCGCGGCTTTGCTCGTCCTTCAGCAGTGGCTTGAAGGCTTCGTACCATTCGGATTTGTCTTCCGCCTCGGGAATGCCGAGCATACAGTCGATGATGCGGATATCCTTGGGGTAACCCATGCTAGTTTGCTCCAGAAAGGCGCCGCCATTCGGCGCGCAATGCGTTCTTGTCGATCTTGCCCACATCATTGCGCGGTAGCGGTGCGTTCGCAAATGCTACTGCGGCGGGCGCTTTGTATTTGGCAAGCTTGGCTGCTACGGTTGCGATAATGTCGGCTTCGGTCAGCTTGCCCGTTTGGCCGACAATGGCGACCAGTAATTCGCCCAAACGCTCGTCCGGAATGCCGAAAGTCGCGCATTCGGAAATGCCGTCCATTTCACCAATCGCGCGTTCGACTTCGGCGCAGTAGATATTCTCTCCGCCCGAGATGACCATGTCTTTCTTGCGGTCGACGATAAAGATATACCCTTCTTGATCGACATAGCCGACATCGCCGGTTTTCAACCAGCCATCGCTGGATAATACCTTGTCTGTCTCGGCTTGATTCTGCCAATAGCCTTGCATCACTACCGGTCCGCGAACCACGATTTCGCCGGGCGTGCCCGCAGGCAGTTCGTTTCCATGATCATCTTCGATCCGCAGATCGACCAGTGACAAGACCCGTCCGGCTGCCGCGCGGTTGCGGATAAAATCCTCCCCCACGGCCATGGCCACGCTGCCCGAGGTTTCAGTCATACCATAACCGGTGCCCATGATCGCGCCCGGGCAAGCGGCCCGGATTTCATCGAGCAATGCGACGGGAAGGGCTTGCCCGCCGGTCGAAAGATTGGTCAGGCTGCTCAGATCAGCCCCGGTTTCCTTGGCGCCGCGCAGCATATCCCACATCATCGTGGGCACTCCGGAAAACATGGTGATCTTCTCGCGCTCGATCGTCCGGGTCGCTTCGGCCCCGTTCCAGCGGCGCATCAGCACGATCTTGGAACCTGCACACAGTGGCGAAAGGAAGGATGCCCCGAGGCCGGAGATATGGAACAGAGGATTGACCAGCAACGCCCCGGGCTGCGGCATATTGGCGAGGATCGTTTCAACCGGAATGCCGTGTTTGTGCGCAGTATCATGCAGGACCATCAGGCCGGCCATCTGGACACTCATCAGCCCGTTGATCAGGCCGCGATGGGTGAGGACGGCCCCCTTAACGCGTCCAGTTGTGCCCGACGTGAACAGGATCGTGCACGGGTCATCGGCTTTGGCCGGTACGAAGGCGGGCAATTCCGGACCCTCAGTCGGGAAATCCTCTGCTTCCAGAATAGCGCCTGTGTAGCCGCCTTCGCGTAGCAACAGCGCGCGTTCCTTGTCCGCCAATACCAATGCGGGCGTTACATCTTCGACAGCAGCGCGCAATTCAGCGGGCGAACCGCGACTGTTGACCAGAGCCGCGATCCCGCCAGCGCGGATGGTAGCCAGAAAACCCGTCATCCATTCGGTTCGGTTGCGCATGCAAATAGCCACGCGGTCACCGCGCTTGATCGCCAGTTTCGCCGCCAGCGCGTCGCGCAGGGAAAAAAGTTCGTCAAACGTAACCCGCCGTTCGCCTTCGACGATGAAAGTCCTCTCACCGTGCCTGCGCGCGCTTTCGATCAGCAGATTGATATCGGCTGGCGCATTGACAAATTGACGCATCCCGTCCCGCTCGCCGATTTCAAAGGGCGTTCCCAGCGCAGTCAGGCTGTCGAAAATGGGATCGGAGCGGGCCATAAGGTTTTGCCTTAATAGACTGCAGCAGGGTTGGGCTTATTCGGACTGCCGAGCATTTCACGGTAGGATGGCCGTTCGTTGCCCCGGTCCAGCAGGCCGAGAGTCTTGCCTATTTCAGCCGCGATCAGCGTATGGCCGGAATATTGCGCCGCGTCATCGCGTGAGGCCAAGGCGTCGAGAATATGGCCGGTATATTCCGGATTTTCTGCTGTAGCGATGAAGTCCTTATACTGGTCAGGAT
>JBATLU010000213.1:0-9488 GCA_049289475.1 Pontixanthobacter sp.
CCTGCACCTGTTGCCAAGGCTCCGCCCAAGCGGAAAGCTCCCGACACGAGCGAAACCCCGCAAGAACGCGTTGCGCGCCTCCAGCGCGAGGCTGAAGAAGCCCGTCTGCAGATGGGCGAAGAAGCACGCCGCCGCGAAGAAAGCGAGAAGCAGCAGCTTCTCGAAGAGGAGAAGAAGCGTCAGGAAAGCAACAAGCAGGCCGAAGAAGAGGCTGACGAGGCACCCGCACCTGCCAAGGAATTGCCAGCACAGCAAGCCGAAGCAGAGCCTGCTGAAGCAGCCGGTGATGTGGCTGATGCGTCTGTTGAAGAAGTCGATGCCGCCACGCCCGCACCTGCGCCGCGCAGATTCACGCCAGTTGCCCGTCCCGAGCCCAAGCGGCCCGAGAAGAAGAAGAAGGAAGAGCGCCCGGTCAAGGGCAGCGAGACCGACAAACGCCGTTCGGGCAAGCTGAGCGTCACCAAAGCTCTGAACGAGGATGAAGGCCGCCGTGCGCGGAGCCTTGCCGCGCTCAAACGTGCGCGTGAAAAAGAACGCCGCGATCAAGGCGGCGGCTCTAGCAAGCCGCGCGAGAAGCAGGTTCGCGACGTTATCGTGCCAGAAGCCATCACCGTGGGGGAACTCGCCAAGCGGATGGGCGAAAAGGGCGCGCAGCTGGTCAAAGTGCTGTTCAACATGGATATGATGGTCACCGTCAACCAGACGATTGACCAGGATACTGCCGAACTGCTGGTCGAGGAATTCGGCCACAACATCCTGCGCGTTTCCGCCGATGACGTGGAAATCAAGGCCGAGGAAGACGTCGATCCCGAAGAAACGCTGAAGCCGCGTCCGGCAGTGGTGACCATTATGGGCCATGTCGATCACGGCAAGACTAGCCTGCTCGACACGCTGCGCGGTACAAATGTGACCAAGGGCGAAGCGGGCGGGATTACCCAGCATATCGGTTCTTACCAGATCGAGACCAAGGACAAGACGAAGATCACCTTCCTCGACACGCCTGGTCACGCGGCCTTTACCGAAATGCGCCAGCGCGGTGCAAATGTCACCGATATCGTGGTGTTGGTGGTGGCTGCTGATGACGGCATCATGCCGCAAACCATCGAGGCGATTAAGCACACCAAGGCTGCTGGTGTCCCGATGATCGTCGCGATCAACAAGATCGATAAACCCGAAGCAAACGCGCAGAAAATCCGCGAACGTTTGCTCGAACATGAAGTCATTGTCGAAGCAATGTCGGGTGATGTGCAGGACGTCGAGATTTCGGCCAAGAACAAGACCAATCTGGATGAACTGATCGAGAAAATCTCGCTTCAGGCAGAATTGCTCGAACTCAAAGCCAATCCCGACCGTTTTGCCGAGGCAACCGTGATCGAAGCGCAATTGGACAAGGGCCGCGGCCCGGTTGCCACCGTGCTGGTCACGCGTGGTACGCTGAAACGCGGGGATACTTTCGTGGTCGGCACCGAAAGCGGCAAAGTACGCGCGATCGTCAACGATCAAGGCAAGCAGATCAAGGAAGCCGGGCCGTCAATGCCGGTTGAAGTGCTCGGCCTCGGCGGGGTTCCCGGTGCAGGCGAACAGCTGACCGTGGTTGAAAACGAACAACGCGCGCGTGAAGTGGCGCAATATCGCCGCGAAAAAGCGACCGAGCAGCGCACTGCGCTCGCTCCGACCAATTTCGACACGATGTTCACCAATTTGCAAAGCGATGTGGTTGAATTCCCTGTGCTGGTGAAAGCCGACGTGCAGGGCAGCGTGCAGGCGATTGTCACTGCATTGCACAATCTGTCGAATGATCTGATTAAGGTCCGCGTGCTTCACGCAGGCGTTGGCGCGATTACCGAAAGCGACGTGACGCTGGCGGCGGCATCCAAGGCCCCGATCATCGGCTTTGGCGTTCGCCCCAATCCCAAAGCGCGCGAATTGGTCAAGCGCGATGGCGTCGAGATGAAATATTTCGACGTGATCTATCATCTGACCGATGAAATCGCCAAGGAAATGGCCGGCGAGCTTGGCCCCGAGAAAATCGAACATGTCGTCGGCCGCGCCGAGGTCAAAGAAGTGTTCAAATCGGGCAAGAAGGACAAGGCAGCCGGTTTGCTGGTCACCGAAGGTGTCATCCGCAAGGGTCTGTTCGCGCGCCTTACACGCGACGATGTTATCGTTTCTGCGACCACCATTGCCTCGCTGCGGCGCTTCAAGGATGATGTGGACGAAGTCCGCAGCGGCCTCGAATGCGGTGTGGTGTTGGAAGACACCAACGATGTGAAACCTGGCGACAGCCTCGAAGTCTTCGAAGTCGAGGAGAGAGAGCGGGTATTGTAATTCTGTAAGTGCGGGGGCTTACTTATGCCGTCCGTAGAGCTGCGAATTAGGTTCTGGTTGAGTTGGTCCCGTCGCTGGATTCAGCGGGGGGCTTGGATGAAGCGACATTCCATATTGTAGTTCCTCGAATCGTCAAAAATAGACGAGAAAGGGACTGCAAAATGGAATGCACAATTACACTCGGATCAGGCTTTGAATCGGGGCTATTTGTGATCGCGGTGGTCGCCCTAGTGTTGAAGCTTGTAGAGTTCGGTAGGAGACCAAAGTGACAACGCCAATCTTCACCAGGCAACGCTCTCCGTCAGCCAAGCTGATGGGTTCGGAGTTTGTTTCTTACGACCCCGAGACTGCAACGGTCACGGTTAATTACACACCTCCGCCGTCCTTCGCGTCTCCGCGCGGGGCGGTGCAGGGTGGGTTGATCGGCGGGTTTCTGGACGAGGTCATGGGCACTGCTTTGCTCGCCGCGTCCGATGGCGAATTGCTGCCGCTCAATCTTGATCTCAATATGACATTTTGCCGCATGGTTCCGCTCGAAACGATTACGGCCAAAGGGCGAGTGATCCGGGCAGGCAACAGGGTTGCGTTTCTGGAGGGTGAATTGTTCGACAAGCACGGCAATCTGCTCGCCCGCGCGACCAGCACCGCGATGCCCACTGCAGTACCCGATGCGGCTCCGGAGAAACCGTGATGGATTTCATGAAAAAGTCATGGCCGCATGCGCAATTGATGGGCGCGGAATTCGTTTCCTTTGATAGGGACACGCAAACCATCACCATGAATTTCAGCGCGCCCGACAGCTTCATCACCCCGCGCGGCAGCGTGCAGGGCGGACTGGTTGCGGGTTTTCTGGACGAAGCGATGGGCTGGGCTTACACCTATTCCACCGAAGGCGAATTTTCGCCGCTGATGCTCAATGTAAACTTTTCGATATTGCGTCCGGTCCGTCAGGGGCCGCTTGTCGCCGTGGGCCGGGTGGTCAAGGCTGGCAAACGCGTGCTGTTCCTCTCCGCCGAACTGAAAGAGCGCGACGGAACGTTGCTCGCACGCGCAACTTCGACCTGCACCTCGACGCCGAATCCGGGGCGCGAGGCAGAGCAGGGCTGATGCCGCGTTTTGTCGCTTTCCTTGGCAGCATCAATGTCGGCGGCAACCGCTTGCTGATGGAGGATTTGCGCCGCGTGCTGCGTTATGAGGATTTCGACGATGTCGAAACCGTGGTCGCCAGCGGCAACGTGCTGTTCACCCATGATGATAGCCCGTCAGACGGTTTGGCCGAAAAAATCGCATGGACCGTGCGCGAGGAATTCGACATCGACAGTTTTGTTGCTGTGCGCACGCGTGACGAACTGGCAGCTGTCATCGCCGAGAACCCCTTTTCCGCCGATGGTGAGGATAAATTCGTCCATACGATGTTTCTTGCCGATGATCCGGGCGAATTTGCGGTCAAATCGCTGATTATCGATCACGAAGGGCGCGGAAACGAGCGGATCGCAGCAGGCACCAAATCGCTGCATCTCGATTATACCGATGGGGTCGGTGACAGCAAATTGACCGGTGACTTCATCCAGCGCCGCCTTGGCTTATCGGGCACGGCGCGTAATATGCGCAGCATGAAGCGAATTCTCGCCAAGATGGATGAATTGGACGCCTGATGGCCCGCACTAGCTCAACCCCCGAACAACAATCGGTCCGCGTTTTGAAAGTGGGCGAACGCGTGCGGCATATTCTGTCCGAATTGCTTGCCCGCGGGGAAGCGCATGACGATGTGCTGCGTGCCACCACGATTAGCGTCACCGAAGTGCGGATGACTCCCGATCTGCGCAACGCCAACGTCTATGTCAAACCGCTGCTGGGTGAAGATGAGGACGTGGTGCTCAAGGCCCTGCGGACCAACACTGCCTTTTTCCAGCGCGAGGTCGCAAAACGGCTTGGACTGAAATCTGCGCCGAAATTGCAATTCAAACCCGACGAGAGTTTCGACGAGGCTGAGCGGATCGAGCGATTGCTCAACGACCCGAAAGTGTCGCGCGATTTGGGTGACGAGGAAGGATAGCCTGCTGCCGATTTTAGGCAGACAGCTTGCTGTGGGGGCAGTGTAGGCATGGTTCGCTATATGAACCAACTGGAGGGAACTGAATTATGCGCATCGCACTGATCTTCGCCGCATTTGCATTAACTGCATCGTCCGCGAGCATGGCCCTCGAGCCTGCAAGCTACGCCATCCAGGACCCGGAACCCGACACAGAGCATCCCGCGGGTGTGGTGGCATTTGGCATTCCGACCGCCAACGGGCCGATCAATGCGCTGCTCTATACCGCCGCAGGCTCAGAGCTGCATCCTACGCTGTTGTTGCTGCATGGCTTTCCCGGGAACGAACAAAATCTTGATCTGGCGCAAGCCGCGCGGCGGGCGGGATGGAATGTCCTGACGCTGCATTACCGCGGATCGTGGGGCAGCCCCGGCCCGTTCAGCTTCTCGAATGCGGCAGAAGATGCGGTGACTGCGTTGGCATTATTGCGCTCGCCTGACTTTGCACAGAGCCATCGTATCGATCGCGGTAAAATCGTGGTTGCTGGGCATAGTATGGGCGGCTTTATGGCGGCAAATGCTGCAGCCAACGATCCAGATGTGATCGGATTGTTTCTGATTGATGCCTGGAGCCCGGTTGAAACCGCTGCCGGACTTTCCAGCCCCGAAGGACGCGCGGCTTGGAGCGCCGAAGTCCGATCAGATCTTCCGCCGCTCGCAGGAACCAGCGAAGAAGCGTTAACCGAGGAGCTGCTGACCAAGGGTGCGCAGTTTGATCTGGCCAAGCAAATGATCGCCTACGGCTCTCGGCCGCTCTATGTGATCGGCGCAGATCGAGCACTGGGCCCTGCGGATATGAAGTTTCTTGCGGAAACCCAAGCTGCCGGGAATTCGCAGGCGGGTGGTCAATCATGGCCAACCGACCACAGCTTCTCCGACCACCGGATAGCTTTGTCGGCTTTGCTGGTGGACTGGCTGGACAGTCTGGTAACTGTGCAGGACTGACCCGTTGGCCAAGCTATATTTCTATTATGCCAGTATGAATGCCGGCAAATCGACCACTTTGCTGCAGGCCGATTTTAATTACCGTGAGCGCGGGATGCACACGATGTTGTGGACCGCAAAGCTGGATAACCGCTCTGCCGAAAAGGCGATTGAAAGCCGGATCGGATTAGGGGCGGAGGCACATCGGTATGAGGCGAATATTGATTTGTGGGACCGGATCAGCGCGGCACATTCAATGCAACCGATCGACTGCGTGTTGATCGACGAGGCGCAGTTTTTGACCAAGGAGCAGGTGTGGCAATGTGCGCGTCTGGCCGATCAGGCGGGCATTCCGGTGCTGTGTTACGGGTTGCGCACCGATTTTCAGGGCGAGTTGTTTCCCGGGTCTGCGGCGCTGCTGGGGATTGCGGATTCGCTCGTCGAACTCAAGGCCGTGTGCCACTGCGGGCGCAAGGCGAGCATGAATTTGCGCGTTGATGCCAGCGGCGCGGCAGTCAAGGCGGGGGCGCAAACCGAGATCGGCGGCAATGACCGCTATGTGGCGCTGTGCCGGAGGCACTTCTCGGAAGCTTTGCAGGGGTAAGCCTATGTCAGATCTATCGACAATCCTCGAAGATTTTCCCGTGCGGCTGGAGCCACTGGCACAGCATCATCTCGAACCTCTGCGCGCTGCCTGCGCTGAGGACCGCGAAATTTGGGATATCTATCCGGTTAATATGCTCGGTGATGATTTCGACGTCGCCATGGGCCGATTCCACCAAATGAGCGCGTGGACTGGTTTCGCGGTGATTGACCTTGCCAGTGAGCGCGTCGTCGGGATGACCAATTACATCAATGCCGATTTGCAGGCGCGCGATTTGGCGGGAATTGTCGAGATTGGCGGAACCTATATCGCGCCCATTGTGCGCGGGAGCGGTTTCAACCGGCAGATGAAGAAGCTGATGATCGAGCACGCCTTTGGCTGCGGGTACACACGGGTCGAATTCCGCGTCGATACGCGCAACACACGGTCCATGGCAGCGGTGCTGAAACTCGGTGCGCGGCAAGAGGGGATTTTGCGGCAAAACCGGATCACTTGGACCGGATATGTGCGCGACACTGCGGTTTTCGGTCTGCTGCGCGAAGATTGGGCTGGTTGAGCGGCGCATCGCTACCTATCTAGCGGATATGACCGAAACACTCATCACCGCCGCGATTCTGATCCCTTGTCTGATCATCGCGATTGTCTTTCACGAAGTCGCGCATGGCTGGACCGCGCTGGCACTGGGCGATCCCACAGCAAAGGAACAGCGGCGGTTGAGTTTGAACCCGATCCGCCACGTTGATCCTGTGGGGACATTGCTGGTGCCCGGTGCGCTGGCGCTTATGGGTGGTCCGATCTTCGGTTGGGCCAAGCCTGTGCCGGTGCAGCAGCGCCGCCTGAAAAACCCGCGCTACGGCATGATGTTGGTCGCAGCTGCTGGCCCAGCGACCAACATAGTGCTCGCAACTATCGGTGCGGTAATCTTCGGTTTGATCGCTCCGTTGTTGGTCGATCTGTCTGACAATGTTTGGAATCTGGTGCTTGAGGGCTTTCAATATTTCATTGTTATCAATATCTTCCTCGCGCTATTTAATCTTCTGCCGATCCCGCCATTTGACGGGTCGCATATTGTGCAAGGCCTGCTGCCGCGCAGCTTGGCGGTTCACTATGCCAAATTCCAGCAGATGGGGATGCTGCTGATTATCGTGTTGGTCGCGGCCACTTGGGCGTTCCCGCAAGCGGGAATTATCTCGAATACGGTCGGCGTGCCAGTAGAGTGGCTCTACGGAAAGTTCCTCGGTCTATCGATGTGGATTGCCGGTTAGTTCGAAGATCGATCTGCAAACCATTGCTCGACCTCGGCGCGCTGCGGCTCGGTCATATGCAGGCCGAGCTTGCTCCGCCGCCACAAGACATCCTCGGCGCTGCGCGCGAATTCGTGGTGGATGAGGTAGCTGAGCTCGCGTTCGGTTAAACCCGCGCCGAAAGACTGGCCCATATCTGCGGGGGTGGCTGCATCGCCAATCACCTTCGTCATTAGCGAACCGTAGGCGCGGCACAGGCGGCGCAAGGCGGCAGCGTCCATCCACGCGAACCGCTCCTGCATCTCTTCAACGAAGCGGTCGAACCCGCCCACCGCAATCTCGCCGCCGGGTAAGGCTGCGCCCGCAGTCCAAGCTTCTGCATTTAACACGCCCAGTTTCGACAGCTTGTGCAGCGCGTGTTCGGCCAGTTTGCGATAGGTGGTAATCTTGCCGCCAAACACCGACAGGATCGGCGGCGCGCCATTGGGATTATCCAGTTCGAAAACATAGTCGCGGGTGACGGTCGAATTGCTCGCCGATTTGTCATCATAGAGCGGGCGCACCCCGGCATAGCTCCATACCGCTTGCTGCGGCGCTACATCGATCCGCAGATATTCGTTGATCGCATCGCAAATATAGTCGGCTTCAGGAGGGGAAATTTGAATGTCGTTGGCATCGCCCTCAAACGCGACGTCGGTCGTGCCGACCAGAGTGAACTCGCGCTCGTAGGGAATCGCAAAAACGATCCGGTTGTCGCGGTTCTGGAAGATGTAGCAATGCTCGCCTTCGAACAGCTTCGGGAATACCAGATGACTGCCCTTAACTAGCCGCAAATTCTGGTGCGGCTCTCCGGGATTGGCGCGGCCCAACACTTTATCGACCCAAGGTCCGGCGGCGTTCACCACAGCGCGGGCGGTAATCGTTTCGCTTGCTCCGTTTGCGGCGGTCAGCGTCGCAGTCCACACAGCGTCGCTGCGTTCCAGCGCGGTGCATTCGGTGCGCGTGCGGATATCCGCACCGTGGTTTGCCGCATCGAGCGCATTGAGCGCGACCAGCCGTGCATCCTCGACCCAGCAGTCGGAATATTCGAAGCCCTTGACCAAGCGATCTTCCAACACTGCACGATGGGGCTTTGCGCGTAGATTCACTGTTTTCGCCGCTGGCAGCAATTTGCGACCGCCGATGTGATCGTAGAGAAACAGGCCGAGCCGTAGCAGCCACGCGGGGCGCAACCCCTTGTCATGCGGCAGGACGAAACGCAGCGGCCAGATGATGTGCGGTGCCATGCCGAGCAGCCGCTCGCGCTCAATCAGGCTTTCGCGCACCAGCCGGAATTCGTAATGTTCGAGGTAGCGCAGTCCGCCGTGAACCAATTTTGTGCTCGCGCTGGAGGTATGGCTGGCGAGGTCATCCTTCTCGCACAGCAGCACTTTTGCGCCGCGTCCGGCAGCATCGCGGGCGATCCCTACGCCATTGATCCCGCCACCAATCACCAAAATGTCGTATGTTTCGCTCATCGCAGTAATGTTTGGCGCGGCGCGCGAGCTTTGGCTAGAGGCCCTGCGTGACTGATAGCAAAAAACCTACTCCCCATGGCTGGATCATCCTCGACAAGCCCCACGGCCTCGGTTCCACGCAGGCCGTTGGTGCGGTGAAGCGCAATCTTCGCGAAGCCGGTTATGCCAAGACCAAAGTAGGTCATGGCGGCACGCTCGATCCGCTGGCCGAAGGGGTGCTGCCGATCGCCTTGGGCGAGGCGACCAAGCTGGCCGGACGAATGCTCGACGCCAGCAAGATTTATGAATTCACTGTCCAGTTTGGCGAGGAAACCAGCACGCTTGATAGCGAGGGCGATGTGATCCAGACCTCTGACCGCAGGCCGCCAATGGCGGCTGTGGCAGCGATACTGGAGCACTTCACCGGCGAGATTGATCAAGTCCCGCCCCAATATTCCGCGCTGAAAGTCGACGGCAAGCGCGCCTATGATTTGGCGCGGGCAGGCGAAGAGGTTGAGCTTAAAACACGGCGGGTGACGATTTACTCGCTAACTCAAGGCAGGGATGCAGGGCCGCCAATGGCAGGACCCGAAATCACCTCGACTTTCGCCACCACTGCCGGGCGCTCTGATCCATATGACGTGTCCGCACCGCTTGAACTCGCCGACGCGGTTACGCTGACCGCGCATGTCTCCAAAGGCACCTATATCCGCAGTCTCGCGCGCGATATTGCCCATGCGCTTGGAACAGTCGGCCATGTGATCTATCTCAGGCGGATAAAGGCCGGTCCCTTCCTCGAGA
>JBATLU010000214.1:0-3856 GCA_049289475.1 Pontixanthobacter sp.
GTTGGTGGTCATGAGCGACCGTCTGTTTGCCGCACGCGATGTGCGCAAGGCACACACCGAGAATGTCGATGCGTTCAAGGGATTTCCGCGCGGACCGGTGGGCTATGTCACCCCGACTTCGCTCGAATGGTTTGGTCCTGCATGGCGGATGGGCGAGGGCGCACGCTATGATTTCTTTGACGATATGCCCAAGGTTTCGATCCTCTATGCCTATTCGGGCATGTCGGCGGACAATGTCCAACAAGCACTCGATGGCGGCGCTAAGGGCATTGTGCTCGCGGGATTTGGGCACGGGAATGCACCGCGCTGGATTCGCGATGCTCTGGCACAGGCTGCGGCGCGGGGTGTGCTGGTGGTGCGATCATCGCGTGTCGATGAAGGTCTGGTCGACCGTGAGCCGGAGGACGATGCTGCGGGCTTTATCGCCGCAAGGGCGCTTGGTCCGGCGCGCGCGCGGATATTATTGCAACTGCTGCTCGCGAACGGGATCACCGACCCCGTTCGCGCGCAGGAGGAATTTAGCCGCCGCTAATCAGCCTTGCGGCGTGACGAGATATTTCTCGCCGGTTTTCATTTGGCGGTAATCCATCACCGCTTCTTTGGTCAGCATTTCTTCGAGCGTCACCTTACGCTTGTAGCTGCTGGCAAAAGTGGTGGTGAGATTGTCGAGCACGCGCTTGCGCATCCGCAGCACGGTTTCCATCCCGGCAGTGGCGAGGAATGGCCCGAGCAACCAGCCAGACAGGGTGAAGCCAAAGCCATAACTCGGCGTCAGGATTGTTGGGCCCATATCAAGACGGCCGTAGATGAACATCCGCTTTGGCTGGGTGGAACCATAGCGCGAAAATTCGGTCATCTTGTTGACCGCGACTTGCTCCATAGCTTTGAAAACATTGTCGGTCGCTTGACCGCCGCCGATTGGATCAAAGCCGTAAAATGCATCGGTGGCGTCGACGGCGTCACGCAGTTGCTTTAAGAAATCACCATCCGATGAATTGACCACATATTTCGCGCCGAGGCCTTTCAGCAGTTCAACATGCTCTGCCTTGCGGACGATATTGACCAGATCAATTCCGTCTTCCTGACAAATCTTGATCAGCATCTGGCCAAGGTTCGACGCCGCAGCAGTGTGGACGATGGCTTTCTGCCCGTCCATCTTGGCATTTTCGACAAAGCCAAGCGCGGTCATCGGATTGACGAAAGCGGCTGCGCCATCTTCGGAGGAATGATCGCCCAGCGGCAGGCACATCGCGGCATCAGCGATACAATATTGGCTGTAGGCGTTGCCGGGTACGCAAGCGACGCGCTGGCCCATTAGCGACTTGGCCATGTCGCTGTCACCGGTCGCAACAACAGTTCCGGCACCTTCATTGCCCGCTGGCAGTTTTTGACCGTGGCGCGCCTTGGAACCGGTGTTGAACGGCTCTGGCATTTTGGCGACAAATTTGCCGGGCGAATATACGGCATTTTCCAGATCGGCGGCGCTGGTCAGGATTGCCAGATCCGACGGGTTGATCGGCGCTGCTTCCATTTTGACCAGCACTTGATTGCCCGTGGGATCGGGGAAGGTCACATCCTCAAGCTCGACCGTCAGCGTGCCGTCGGCGGTAAGGGTGGTGAATAATTGTTTTCCAGTGGTCATGGGGTACTCTCCTGTATGTTCTTAATTATCGGGATAGCTTGCTTTTACAAAGTAGAGACCATGGGGGGGGGCATTCAACCCCAAAGCCTGCCTATCTTTTGCTTCGAGTGCTGCGGTCACCCGCGCTTCGTCCCACCGGCCCATGCCGACATAGGCAAGGCAGCCGACCATAGAGCGGACCTGATGGTGCAGAAAACTGCGCGCTTCGGCCTCTACGAAAACCCATTCGCTCCAAACTCCCTCACCGCGCCGGACGTCGAGCCGGTCGAGCGATTTTACCGGGCTTTGCGATTGGCAATTGACCGAGCGGAAGGTGGTGAAATCATGCAGACCGGTCAGCAATTGCGCGGCGGAGTGCATCGCCGCCTCGTCCAGGTGCTGCGGCACTTGCCATGCGCGGTTTTTTTCAATCGTTAGCGGCGCACGGCGGTTGCAGATGCGGTAGATATAGCTGCGCGAAATGCAGGAAAAACGCGCATGCCAATCATCGGGTTTCGCCTCGACATGCGTAACTGCAATCGGGTGCGGACGAAGCTGCGCGTTGATCGCTCCGGCTATGCGGAACGGGGTCAGATGCGTGTCGATATCGATCTGCGCGACCATTCCGTACGCATGAACACCCGCATCGGTGCGCCCCGCAGACTGCATCCGCACCTCCTGCCCGCAAAAGGCCAGCACGGCTTCTTCCACCGCCTGCTGTACCGTCGGCCCATGCGTCTGGCGCTGCAGACCCATATAGGGCGTGCCGTCAAATTCGAGAGTTAGCGCGTAGCGTGTCATGAACGGAAGTAGGTCAGCCAGTGACCCCTGCAGCCTATTCGATCACAACACCATCGGGGAACGGCCCCGAAGTGCAGGAAACGGAGGAAAATTCGTCGCCCCGCGAGGCGGTCGTCAGCTGCTTTTCCATTTTTAGCGTTTCAAGATCCAACAACATACGGTTTACCGCGCCGCTATTGGCTACGGAATACAGACCGACTTTGTCGCCTTTCCAACCCAAGGCGCAACCCGGCTGTCCCGCATCGCACATGTGCCGCGCATAATTCCTTATCCGCGAATAGCTTTTCACTTCCCCGTCCTTGATCAGGAAAAACTGGCTGATGGTGATGCCATTTGGCTGTGCATCGATGCATTCGATGTACTGATCGTCGACTGGGGAGGCGCGCGTCGCCTTAATGCTATCGACCGAAACGGCGGAAACGCCGCTTGCTTCTTCTGCGGCTGACGCATCAGCCGATGGCACTTCGGAACAGGCCGCCAACAGCAGCGCGGCGGCAACGGTGTGATATGCAAATTTCATCAATTTCCCCAATATTCGGTCTGTGATTCAGTGCCGCATCTTTGCTAGCTTAGCAATGTTCCCTGCTCCACGGGCCGGCCCCTTAGAAATTCTGCGCAGTCCATCGCCGGTTTCCCCGCGCGCTGGATGCGCGTGAGGCAAAGCGCGCCGTTGCAGCATGCCACGGTGAGCGCATCGTCTAGCGTTGTTCCGGCCGCTGCCGCTCCTTCGGTCACCTCGGCCTTGAGCACTTTGACCCGTTCGCCGTCCAGTTCAAACCACGCGCCCGGAAACGGAGCCAGAGCGCGAATCTTGCGTTCGATTGTCTCCGCATTTTCGCTCCAATCGATCCGTGCTTCGGCCTTATCGATTTTGGGGGCATGGGTCGCTTCCCTATGGTCCTGTGCAACTGGATGATGCGCCTCCAGCGTGCGCACGGTCCCGACCATCAATTGCGCGCCCAGTTCGGCCAGTTCCTCGGTCAATTCGCCGGTGGTCTTGTCCTCAATCGGGGTGCGTACGGTTGCCAGCATCGGGCCGGTATCAAGGCCCGCCTCCATCTGCATGATCGTGACCCCGGTCACCGGATCGCCCGCCATAATCGCGCGGTGGATCGGCGCCGCTCCGCGCCAGCGCGGCAGGATCGAAGCGTGGACATTCAGGCAGCCATGCACCGGAATATCGAGCACTGCTTGCGGCAAAATCATGCCGTATGCAGCGACAATCGCAATATCGGGTTTCAGCGCGGCAAAGGCCTCCTGCGCTTCAGCAGTCTTGAGCGAAGTCGGGCAGCGCACTTCGATGCCGTAAATCTCGGCTTCTTTTTGTACGGGGGAGGGTTGCAGCTTTTTACCCCGGCCAGCGGGGCGGGGCGGCTGCGTATAAACCGCGACAATAGTATGCCCTGCCTCATGCAGCGCGGCCAATGTCGGCAC
>JBATLU010000215.1:0-1565 GCA_049289475.1 Pontixanthobacter sp.
CTGAAGGACTGGCGGCGCATTGCAACCCGATATGATCGCTGCGCAGACATCTTCTTTGCAGCCATCACCATCGCAGCTACCATCATCTTCTGGCTCAATTAATGAGTCCTGACCCTAGCGCGAAGGCCCACTTTGGGGCGCTGGTTATGGTCAGCCTTATAAGCAAGCCAGTCCAAAACAGATGATCAGATCACCGAGAGGCGGGCTCCAGTAGCAAATGCAGAAAAAATCTCGTGCCAGGTCACATTCGCTTTTTCAAAATCGTGAGCCAACATAGTCGAGTGCCGATTGGGCTTTCTCCGTTTGATATCCGGAAGGAAGCATACCAACTCGTTTGCGGGCATAGATTGCGAGCTGACCCAGCCACTCATCGATCAATTTCTTTAATTCGTCGTCGAAGCGGTTACCAACTACTTCATACGTTCGCACGATCTTTGCAAGAGTCTCGAAAGGATAGCGCTGCGGGTCGTCCTGGCGCAGGGTCTTGTTAGTCAGTTCGATTGCTTCTTTGAAATCTCTGAATTGTTCGCCCCCATCGCGTTTAGCTTTCACCGCCCGCAACATCAGAAACTTTGCGCGCCGGTCGTCGAGTTGGCGACGGTCGAAATTTTTTCGGGTTCGGCGTTCGTATTCCTTGGCTTCACCATATCCCTGTTCGAGAAATTTCTCGGCGTCGAGGAGTTCGCCGGCTGCGCATTTGGCCATGTGCCATTGCAGCCAGAAAAGCGGCATTCGCCTGATTTGCTGTTCCTGCTTGTTATGTTCGAAGAACCGGTCGATTTCGTCCCTGTCAGTGACGAAATCGGAAAGGATGGAAAACCGCATCATCTGATTGAACATGACCTGTTCGAAAGGGTTGCGATAGTTCGAGGCAAGGTTCTTCAACAAAGGAACGACGGCATCAACGATCTCGGCATCTTTGAACAGGTTTTGTAGAATGTTCTTTGCACCGATTGAGGGGACGGTTTGGATGAGCCCACCGCTTCTACGCACGAGGCGGAAGGTGCTATTGCCGGGCCTATCATTCAGCCCATCGATGATGGCGCCATAATCCGTTTCCATCGCGTTGCTGAGGAAGGAAACCGGTGCGTTTTCGCCGATATGGGCGACATAAAGCGCGAGGATTATCGCTGTACGCTCGGCCTTGCTGAGTGACAGCTTGTTGAATTCTTCGCGATACCGTTCGGTAACGTAGTCTGACTGAAGCAACCGCATAAGGAAATGCGGCAGACTGGCCTGGCAAGTATTCTCGATAAAACGAAGCCGAGCATTTTGATCAAGAGCATGAAAATCGCGCCACCCGGCGATCTGATCGGCGAGGTCGCTCAGAACGCGCGCTTCGTCTTCGTTGAGACGGGCCAGGGGCATTTTTTGGAAACTGCCGAGGTCTAGGAGTGATGTGAGGCCAACGGGGCTGGCATCGACCGCCACGGCACGGCTAGTCAGAATCAGAACGCCGTCCTGACCATCAAATTGACGCGCAATGCTCACAAGCCGTTCTGTTGGAAGATCAAAACAGTTTTCGATTATCAGTACGGCGTTCGGCGCATGGTGAAGGATGTCTG
>JBATLU010000216.1:0-2752 GCA_049289475.1 Pontixanthobacter sp.
CCGAAGCCAAAATCAGCTTTGGGGCTGGGGGCAAAGGCGCGGTCATTGCCGCACCGGACTATTGCGGGCCCGGGCCGCCCCGGCCGGGCATAAAGCGGTAGGTAATGCGCGCCTTAGTCAGATCGTAAGGTGTCAATTCGCACAGCACCTCATCGCCGACCAAAACACGAATGCGGTTTTTGCGCATCTTGCCGGCAGTATGGCCGAGAACTTCATGCCCGTTTTCGAGCTCCACCCGGAACATCGCGTTTGGCAGCAGTTCAACCACCTTGCCGCGCATTTCGAGGAGTTCTTCTTTTGCCATATTTATCGGGTTTCCATGCAGTTCGTCGATTGATGATGCGCGCCCATAGCGTTCAGCGGGATAAAAAGAAAGCCTCGTGCGTATGGGGCCTGAATTCCTACCACAAAGCTACCCAGTGCGACATTTTGTTACGCGATGGGCAATTGCAAATTTGACCGAACGCAGAGATGGCATTTTCCATGATTTTTCCGAAACTTCTCCAATCCTGTGCGGTGATTGCGCTCACGGTCCCCAGCCTCGCTTTTGCGCAAGATATGGGTGACATAGACATCGGAAGCGGTCCACCAGCAGCCGACCAACCAATCGAAGATACCGAGGACTATATGAGCCTTGGCGATATTGTGGTGCTGGGTGACCGGCTGCGCGGACAGGTTGATACAGAACAGGCGCCGATACTCGTTCTGGATGCTGAAGATATCGCCGCTTACGGTGCAAATTCGATTGCCGATCTGGTTGCGGCGCTGGCACCGCAGACCGGGTCATCGCGCGGACGCGGCGGCGGCCAGCCAGTATTTCTGGTGAACGGTGTGCGGATCGGCAGTTTCCGCGAATTCCGGTCGTATCCGCTCGAAGCGATTGAGAAGGTTGAAGTCCTGCCGGAAGAGACCGCTCAGAAGTTCGGCTATCCGCCTGACCGGCGTGTGGTTAATTTCATACTCAAGGATAATTTTGCGGCCATTACTGTGGCGGGTGAGTATGAACAGCCGGACCGCGGTGGTTACTCTGCGAGCGAACAAGAAGCGACGCTGCTCAAAATCACCAAAGGCGGGCGGATCAACCTCAATGTGCAAGCAAGCGATGTCTCGCTTTTTACTGAGGCCGAGCGTAACATTATCCAAACCCCCAGTAGCATTTCAGGTGTCGCGACCGACCCTGATCCGGCTGCATTCCGCAGCCTGATTGCCGACACCGCGCAGTTCAAAGCCGACGCCAATTACGCCAAAGCTTTGCTCGATAGCGGGACATCGATCAGCTTAAACGGCACCTTCTCGCGTAATGATTCGCGCAGTCTCTCTGGGCTCGATAGTGTCGTGCTGACCGATGGTGCAGGCAATAGTCTGCTGCGTACTTTCAACGCTTCCAACCCGTTGGAGCGCAGAAGCCGCACTGATACCTATTCCGCATCGGGAAGCGTGAACAGACCCGTGGGCGATTTCGCTTTGACTCTTACCGCCGATGGCAGCATCTCCAATTCCCGCACAGAAATAGACCGCCGAGCTGATACGCGCCAGCTGGTGCTTGATGCAGCTGCAGGTAATTTGGCCATAGGTGGAGCTTTGCCGGATATGCCCGATGCTGGTTTCGATGTGTCTGATCAGCGCAATATCAGCGCGACCTCCAAAGCAACCTTGCGCGGTTCACCGTTCTATCTGCCTGCCGGTGATGTGAATACGACGCTTGATCTTGGTTATGACTGGACAAGGATTGAAAGCGATGATTCGCGCGCTGGCTCGGCGGCTCAGCTGACCCGCGGAGATTTGTCCGCTGGTTTCAATATCGCGATCCCGATTGCCAGTGCACGCGATGATGTTTTGGCTGCTCTGGGCAGCGTGACGTTGAACGGTCAGATAGGTTTCGACAATTATTCCGACTTCGGAACTTTGTATCGCTGGAGCAGCGGTTTGAACTGGTCGCCTGCCGATAGCCTTGATCTGCAGGCAACATATACTTGGCGCGAGGTACCGCCGACACTTAATCAACTCGGTAGTCCGCAAGTGATCAGTTTCAATGTTGCTACATTTGATTTCGCCACTGGTGATACCGCTCTGGTAACCGTCCGGAACGGCGGCAATCCGACCCTCAAGGCAGAAACCCAGTCAGACTGGAATTTCTCCGCCAATTGGGAATTCATCAAGGATGCGCGTTTGCAGCTTGGTTATTCGCGCAATCGTTCGGATAATATTTCATCGTCCTTCCCATTTTTGACACCGGAGATCGAGGCTGCGTTCCCGGACCGTGTGACGCGGGACTCATCAGGCCGATTGACTGAACTGGATTTGCGCCCGGTTGATTTCTTCCAGAGCAAGACCGAAAATCTTTCGATAGGTCTGTCGTTCAACGGCACGATCGGCAAGGTTAAGGAAAGAACCGAAGCGCCCGCGGGCGGCGGCGAAACTTCTGCCGGAGCCGGCCGTCCTGAAGGAGCCGCTGGCAGACCTGCTGGCGCCGGTGGTCCCGGAGGTGGTCCCGGCGGTTCGCGAGGTCCAATGACCGAGGAACAACGCGCCCAATTTGCAGCCTTTCGGACCCGCCTGTGTCAGGATGATGGTGAAGACTTCTTGATCCGATTGGCCGAAGCGGCTTCACGCGGTGAAAAATTGGCGGAACTGCCCGACCTCGATCCCGCACAAGCGCAGCAGATGTTGTCGCGCATGATGGGTGAAGACGGAAGAATCGACCGCGAAAAAGTCAGCCGATTCCGGACGATGGTTTGCAGCATGGAGGGCG
>JBATLU010000217.1:0-7339 GCA_049289475.1 Pontixanthobacter sp.
TGATGGGCCTGTCGGTTACATTGATAGCGGCAAGTTGCGCAGCCTAATTGATTACCGTCTGTTTGCGTCAAAACGGGAAGGAAAGTGGACAATTACCGCACTCGTCGCCGGAGACTGACCGCACCCAATTATAAGATTGCAAGCACTTCATACGCGAGCACCGCGCCCGCCACCGCCGCATTCAAACTATCTGCACGCCCCTTCATCGGCATGGTTACGCGCAAATCGCAGGCATCCTCATAGGCTTCGGGCAGGCCGCGCGATTCGTTGCCGACGAGGATGAAGCACGGTGCGGTATAGGGAGCGCCGCGATAGGGCACGGCATCACGCAGGGATGCGGCCACCAATTGACCCGCTCCGCTGCGCAGCCACGGGTGAAATTCTTCCCAAGTCGCCTGCCCGATTTGCTGGGTGAACACCGCGCCCATGCTGGCGCGTACAGCCTCCACGCTGAAGGGATCGGCGCAATCATCAATCAGGATCAGCCCGCCAGCACCCACCGCGTCGCAGGTGCGCAACATGGTGCCGAGGTTGCCCGGATCGCGCAGTGCCTGCGCCACCATCCAGATTGCGCCTTTGCTGCGGTCGAGTGCGCCCAGCGAGGTGTCGAACTCGGCAAACACGCCTGCCACTGACTGCGGATTATCTTTGCCGGTGATCTTGGTGAGAATGTCGGCAGAAGTCTCGATGATCTCTCCGCCATTGGCCGCAACCGCGTTTTCAAGATCGGCAAGCAAGGGATGAGGATCGCGCTTATCCGCCATCACCAGTGTTTCGGGTAAGTGACCGCATTCGCGCGCATCGGTGAGCAGGCGCAGCCCTTCGGCAAGAAACTTGCCCTCGCGTTTGCGGTGCTTTTTCTCGCGCAAGCTACGCAGATATTTGACGGTCGGATTGGAAAATCCGGTGATTTCACGCCGCTGGAATTCGGCCATTATTCCTCGCCAAATCCGTCGGCTATGATCGCTCCCAATTCCTCGAGCGCCGCTTCGTGGCCATTGCCCGAAACGATCAGTTCAACCGTATCACCCTTGGCCGCGCCCAGCATCATCAGGCCGAGGATCGAGCCGCCTGCCGCCTCGCTGCCGTCCTTGGCGATTTTGACATCGCAACCTTCGGGCAACAGGCTGACGGCGTTGACAAATTTAGCACTCGCCCGCGCGTGCAGACCGCGCTGGTTGACGATAATATAGCTGCGCCGTGCTTCGCTCATGCCGTCCGCTCCACTTCACCCAGATATTCAGACGCGATTGTGATATAGGCTTTCCCGGCATCACGCGCCGCCCTCGTGGCGGTGACGACATCGCTTTTGGCGCGCACACCGGCCAATCTAATAAGCATCGGCAAATTGATCCCTGCGATCACCTCGACTTTGCCCTTTTCCATCAGTGAAATGGCAAGGTTAGACGGAGTTCCGCCGAACAAATCGGTGAGGATAATCACCCCATCACCGCTATCAACCGCGCCGATTGCGTCGGAGATTTCGGTGCGGCGCTCCTCCATATCGTCATGCGGACCTATGCAAATCGTCGCGACCGCATCCTGCTTGCCAACGACGTGCTCCATCGCATTGATGAATTCATCCGCCAAACGGCCATGCGTAACCAGAATCAAACCGATCATAAGAGTATTTTCTGTTCCGCTGTCATTCTTAAGCGCGAGGTCAAGGTCCGGACTGGTGGCATCATGCCTTTGGTCCTTCAATCTCGTCCGCCGCACGCGAGCCCAAATTGCGATGCAGGACCGTGGGCGAAAATCCGTTTGCGTGCAAGGCCTCTGCCATTTGCGCTGCGGTAAAGACCGACCTGTGCCTGCCGCCGGTGCAGCCAAAAGCGATGTTGACGTAGCTTTTACCTTGTGCCGCATAGCGCGGCAGCAGGGTTAGCAACAGGTCGCGAATTTGCCCGAAAGCCTGGTCAAACGCAGGGTCTTGCCTGATATGCGCTCCAACCGCGGGGTCGAGGCCGGTCTGTTCGCGCAGTTCCTCAATCCAATGCGGGTTATCGAGAAAGCGCATGTCGAAGACCAAATCTGCCAGTGGCGGAGTGCCCCGTGCAAATCCGAAGCTTGAAATTATCACCGACATGGCCTGCGGGGCGGAGCCTGCAAATTGTTCGCGGATCGATTGCTGCAACTGGTTGCTGGCAAAGCTGGTGGTGTCGATGACCGCATCGGCCCAGCGGCGCAGCGGCTCCAGCAGTTCGCGCTCTGCCTGGATGCCGACATGGACCGGCCGTTCCTGCGCCATCGGGTGACGGCGGCGTGTTTCATTATAACGCCGCTCGAGCTCGCTGCTGCCGCAATCTAGGAACAGCGTGGTAATCTGCAAATCCTTGCGCGCTGAAAGCTCCTTGACCTTGGCGATAATGTCCTGCGGCACGAAACCGCGGGTACGCGAGTCAAAACCAATTGCGAGCGGGGTCGGCTGTCCACCATTGTCGGCCTGATCGATTAGCCCGCCAAGCAGCCGAATCGGAAAATTGTCGATCGCTTCCCATCCCAAATCCTCAAGCACTCTCAACGCGGTGGTTTTTCCCGCGCCGGAAAGGCCGGTAACCAGCAAAATGCGCTGCGGTGGCAGCGCCGCCCTATGTCGCGAATCATCAGTCATGGGGTGGGCGGTTTGGGCCTAAATCGGCGCATTGGAAAGGCCAATCCCGGAAATGCACTCTATGCCTTGCGGCCATAGAGGTTTAGCGCGTGTTCGACACGTATGCAGTCGGTCAAACCGTTCAGAGTGAAGTCAAGCGAAGGGATGGGGCAGCCGTCAATCTCGATTGTGAATGCGCGCTCGATAAAACGCGGCGCATTGGCTGAGAGGGATAGATGCAACGCCACCGGAGCAGATGCAACCGGCATCGAAATCAAGCCGACATTGCGCAATTCGATCAGGCCCGATGTCTCGTTTGGCGGAGATGCTATCAGATCCCCGCCTGTGGGGGTCAGGCAAACTCCGTCATCGCCGATCAGGGTCGCGCCCCGGTCGATAAATGCTAATGCGAGTGACGTTTTGCCAGTGCCCGGTACGCCGCTGACCAGAACGGCCTGTTCGCCAATCTTGAAGGCGGTGAATTGGTGAAGTTGGCCGTGGGCAGGCATTATTCAGCTTCAGAATTGGTTTGGTCGGGCGTTGGGCAGCCGCAATACAAGACAGGCACCGGGATTTCCATCTTTCCTGTCATGCGCAGTCAGCGCGCCATTATGCGCTTCGGCAATGGTTCGCCCGATTGCCAGCCCAAGGCCGCTGTGATCGCCGAACGCTTCGGTGTCGGGCCTGACCGAATGGAATCGCGTAAAGACTTTTTCCCGTGCATCGGGGGAAATTCCGACACCTTCGTCGCACACCGAAAGGAGCACGCTTTCCGCATCAACGCTCACAGTGACGTCAATGGTGCCGCCGTCCGGGGAGAAAGACACCGCATTGTCGAGCAGATTTTCGATGACCCGTTCGAGCCTGATCGGGACGCCCATGACCATTGCCTTACCCATTGGCCGGGACAGCTTAACCGCTGCCTTGTTGTTCTCGTCGCGGTTCTCGCGGCGCTCAATTATCGCTTCGCTCAATGCAGCCAGATCGAGTTCTTCAAAGGTTGCGCGGGATAATTCTGCATCGATCCGGCTGGCGTCGGAAATTTCGGTCACAAGCCGGTCGATCCGGCGCACATCGTGCGAGGCAATGTCGGTCAATTGCTTGCGCAGTTCTTCGTCTTCGACCCTTGCGAGCGATTCAATCGCGCTTCGCAGACTGGCAAGAGGGTTCTTGATTTCATGCGCAACATCGGCAGCAAAATGTTCGACAGCATCGATCCGTTGACGCAAAGCGTCGGTCATGTCGGACACTGCGCGCGCCAAAAGGCCGATCTCGTCGTTGCGTCCTGGCAGGCGAGGGACCTGGACTTCGCGCTCGCGGCCTTGCCGGACTTTGACCGCTGCTCTCGCAAGTGACCGCAGCGGGGTCACGATTGTCCGGGCCATATAGAGCGATAGAGCGGTGGAGAGAATGAGCGCCAGAAAAACCGAGCTCACGAGGTTCGAGCGCGCTTTGCGAACGGTTTCGGTGATGTCCACTGCGTTGCGTGTGGTGAGCAAGGTTGCGCCCTTCAGGCCCACCGGCGCGGCGGCGTTGATCACCGGAGTTCCGTCCGGAGCATCGCGCAGCTGGATTTGCGACAGACCTTCGGCCTGCGAGCGGGCCAGTTCTGGCCATGATGTCGCGCGCGCTTCGACCGGCTCGATATAATCAGGAATTGGTTCCGCGCCGACGATCGTATCGACCGCCCGATCGAGCATTTGGGCAAAATCTTCCTGCCAATTGTCCTGCTTTGGATCGTCAAAGGTAAAGGCGGGCACATCAAGCGCAAAACTGTCAGCCCAGAGATTGCCCTCTGCGTCGAACATTCTCAGCCGCATGCGCTGTTCCTTGCCGATCTGGATCAACAGGGCCTCCTGCCGTTCACGCGTCGCACCTGCCAGCGCCTCTGCAGTGATCTGCGCCTCGATCCGTGCCAATTTATAGCGTTCGTCGAGCAACTGCTTGCGGTAAACATCGAGGTAGAAAATACCCCCACCGAGTAGCGCCAGCGGAAGAATATTAACCGCCAGAATTCGCGACGTGAGCGACAGGCCGCGCGTCCAGCGAAGCTTTTCGACACCGTCTTCAAGCCGTTCGGCAGGGGGATAGTTAGCCATCGGTAAAGCTATAGCCAGCGCCGTACAAAGTCTCGATCGCGTTGAATTCCTTGTCGAACACACGGAATTTTCGGCGCATACGCTTGATGTGGCTATCAACCGTGCGGTCATCGACGAACATATCGTCGGGATAGGCCGCATCCATCAATTGGTTACGAGATTTTATCACGCCCGGGCGAGTTGCCAAAGCTTCCAGGATAAGGAATTCGGTTACGGTCAAAGAAACAGGATTCCCGTCCCAACTGACATGGTGGCGCGCGGGGTCCATTGTCAGGCGTCCGCGCGAAATTTCGTCGGAAGGCTGTTCTGCTTCGGGGATCGGAACCAGCGGAGCAATGCCGGCGCGCGCGTCGCTGCGCCTTAAGATAGCGCGAATTCTTGCAGATAGCAGCCGCAGGCTGAATGGTTTGGCAATGTAGTCATCCGCACCCTCCGCCAGCCCTGCTTCTTCGTCCTGCTCGTCATCTTTGCTGGTCAGGAAAATCACCGGAAGTGCCGAATGTTGGCGCAAGCGGCGGAGCAGTTCCATCCCGTCCATCCTCGGCATTTTGATGTCGAAAACGGCAAGATCCGGCGGATTTTCGAGCAGTGCGCTCAATGCAGCCTCACCGTCGGAATAAAGGCGCGTGGTATAGCCTTCTGCCTGCAAGGCAATCGAGACAGTGGCAAGAATATTGCGGTCATCATCAACCAGCGCGATCACTTGCGGCCTTGCAGCCTGTGGTGCGCTATTGAGTGTTTGAAGGTCCTCTCGCGAGTCCGGCATAATCCGTTCCGTCTGCCTTGATGTTCAGTTAATTGTGGGGTTAGCCCGTTCGGCATCAGGAAACAACGCGCAGTGTCGAAGAAGGTGGAGTTTGGCGCACAAAAGAGTTGATGCGGCGACCTGCGTTTGACGTAGGGGCATCTCGCCACTATGCGGCAGGCTACAGCACCGTGCATTCGTATGCAGGGCGAATCGACATCATTGCATGCACATTTCCAACGGGCCGTGTCTTGGCCGGTTGCGGCAAGGAGAGACCTTTGACAACCTCGCTTTCCCATTCTCTGTCAGCTCAAGGCATTGAAACCAACGCTTCGATCATGCCCAACCTTGGCACTGCTGAGCTTGTTGAACACGCGCTGATTAACAAGGAAGGACGCCTTGCAAAGCATGGTTCGCTTGTGGTCGAGACTGGCCAGCACACGGGCCGCTCCGCGAAGGACAAATATATCGTTCGCGATGCAACGACCGAAGATACTGTATGGTGGGGCAAGGTAAACGCGTCGATGACGCCCGAGCATTTTGCCAATCTGAAGGAAGATTTCCTTGCTGCGCTTGGCCAGAAGGAAACCCTTTACGTGGCCGATCTGTTCGGCGGGTCGCAGGCTGAACACCGCGTCAATGTGCGTGTTATCAACGAATTGGCGTGGCACAATCTGTTCATCCGCACGCTTCTTGTTCGCCCGGGTGCCGAACAGCTTGCGAGCTTCACGCCCGAATATACCATTATCGACCTGCCCAGCTTCCGCGCCGATCCAGCGCGTCACGGTTGCCGAAGCGAGACCGTGGTGGCGGTCAATCTGACCGAAAAACTGATCCTGATCGGCGGCACAAAATATGCCGGCGAAATGAAGAAAAGCGTTTTCGGCATTCTCAACTATTTGCTGCCGGTAAAGGGTGTGATGCCGATGCATTGCAGCGCAAACATTGGCGGTGACGGCAAAACCGCCGTGTTCTTCGGATTGTCAGGCACGGGCAAGACAACCTTGTCTGCCGATGCCAGCCGCACGCTAATCGGCGATGATGAACATGGCTGGTCGGATACCGCTGTGTTTAACTTCGAAGGTGGTTGCTACGCCAAAATGATCCGCCTCAGCGAAGAGGCCGAGCCGGAGATTTTCGCGACCAGCCGGATGTTCGGCACTGTTCTCGAAAATGTCGTGATGGACCCGGAAACGCGCGAGCTCGATTTCGACGACAACAGTCTCGCAGAAAATACCCGCGGTGCTTATCCGATCGAATTCATCCCCAATACCAGCGCCGACAATCTTGGCCCCGTGCCGAGCAATGTCATCATGCTGACCGCCGATGCGTTCGGCGTGCTCCCGCCAATTTCCCGGCTCACTCCCGATCAGGCGATGTATCACTTCCTGTCGGGCTATACCGCCAAGGTTGCGGGCACTGAAATCGGCGTGACCGAGCCTGAAGCCACCTTCAGCACCTGTTTCGGCGCACCGTTCATGCCGCGCCACCCCAGCGTTTACGGCAATTTGTTGAAAGAACGGATTGCCAAGGGCGGGGTCCAGTGCTGGCTGGTCAATACCGGCTGGACTGGCGGCAAATATGGCGTTGGCAGCCGGATGCCGATCAAAGCGACACGCGCCCTGCTCAATGCTGCGCTTGACGGTTCGCTGGGTAAGGCCGAATTCCGCAAGGATCCGAACTTCGGTTTTGAAGTGCCGGTTGCGGTCGAAGGTGTCGACACGGCGATCCTTGACCCTCGGCAAACCTGGGCAGACAAGGACGAATATGACCGGACCGCGCAGAAATTGGTCAAGTTGTTCGTCGATAATTTTTCCGAGTTCGAAGCGCATGTCGATGAAGGCGTAAGGCAGGCTGCACCAACCGCCGCCTAGCGCGCCCCCAATTATGCCAGTTGGAGAGGGG